>NZ_JBHWBW010000092.1:0-21755 GCF_042735675.1 Kitasatospora sp. NPDC059571 | reverse complement strand
CCCCGCCCCGGGACACCCGGGGCGGGGACAGCCGTTTCCGTCCCCCGGGGCCCCGCCGCGGGCCGCCCCGGGCCCGCGTACCCGTCCCGGCCGGGGCGCCCGGCTCCGTTCCCGCGCCTTCGAACCCGTGTGTCGCATGCGATCGCCGGGGCGAGCGAGGATGCTGGAGCGGTGATGTACGAGACGGACTTCTGGCAGCTGATCGACGAGACCCGCGAGGCCGCCGACGGGGATCCGGACGAGCAGGCGGACACGCTGGTGGACCGGCTGGCCCAGCTCACCCCGGACGACGTCGTCGACTTCGCCCGGCTCTTCGAGGCGCGCTTCCAGCGCGCCTTCACCACCGACCTGTGGGGCGCCGCGCACCTGCTGCTCGGCGGCGCCTCCGAGGAGGACTTCGACTTCTTCCGGTGCTGGCTGATCGGGCAGGGCCGCGAGGTGTACGAGGGGGCCGTGCACCATCCCGACGAGCTGGCCGAGCTGGTGCCCGACTTCGACGAGGAGGAGGACGGCGACGCCGAGGACCTCGGCTACGCCGCCGACGAGGCGCACGAGCAGCTCACCGGCCTGCCGCTGCCCGAGCTCGGGCTGGAGCAGCCCGCCGAGCCGGAGGGTGCGCCGTTCGACTTCGAGGACGCCGACCTGATGGCCAAGCGCTATCCCCGGCTGTGGGAGCGCTTCGGCGGGTGACCGGGCGCCCGGCCCGGCGGGAGTGGACCGGGCGGTTCCTCCGGTAGTGGTCTGGAGCGGAACCTGACACGTTCGCAGACTGGTGGCATATCCGTTCGAGGTCCGTGCATCGGTGCGCGGACCCAGGAGTGCCGAGGCGGGGGACGCTGTGACGGGGTTGCGCACCACCGCCGGGGGCGGACGGGAACGTCCGCCCTCGGTGATCGTCGGCTACGGCCATGCCGGACGGGACCTGCACCACCAGGCGCTGCGCTCGCTGTACGGGGCGGACTTCCAGGTGCTCGCGGTCGACCCGGGCCTGGCCGAGGCACCGCCCGGTACCCGGCTGCTGCCCTCGCTGCGCGCCGCCGCCGAGGCCGGCCCGGTGGCGGAGACCGTGTTCCACGTGGCGACCCCGCCCGGTGAGCACCTCGGATGCGTGGAGGAGCTGGTGGCGCTCGGCGCCCGCCGGATCATCCTGGAGAAGCCGATCGCCCCGACGTCGGCGGAGAGCCGCAAGCTCTGCGAGCTGGCCGGGCAGGCCACCATCCTCCCGGTCAGCGTCTGGCCGAACAGCAAGGTGACCGAGCGGGTCCGGGAGATCGTCGCGAGCGGCGAGATCGGCGAGCCGGTCGCGCTCTACATGGAGCAGAGCAAGCCGCGCTTCGGCCGCACCGGCTCCTCCGACTCGCACCGGACGGCGTTCCAGGTCGAGCTGCCGCACCAGGTGCTGCTCGCCCTGCACCTGGCCGGCGAGGACGCCCGGATCCTGTCCTCGCCGAGCTGGCCGATGCCGCTGCCGGACCGCTCGGTGCCCGCGATGGGGGGCGCCCTGCTGCGCCTGGAGCACGCCGGCGGCATCGTCAGCACCCTGCTGAGCGACCTCACCTCGCCCTCGCGCCGCCGCCACCTGCGGGTGACCGGCACCCGCGGCGAGGTGCTCGCCGACTTCCCGGTCAGCACGGACGACGCGTTCGGGCAGGTCCGGGTCTCCGGGCGGCCCGGCCGCGCGGTGATCGAGGACGCCCCGCTCACCGCCTTCGTCGCCGGCGCGTACCAGCACTTCACCGCGGGCGGGCCGCTGCCGCCCGCCGACCTGCGGCTGCACCACCGCAGCATCGAGCTGCTCGAAGAGGCGCACGCGCGGTCCGTCCCCACCGAGCTGGAGGAGCTGGCGTCATGGTGAGGATCGCGATCGTGGAGCCGCGGTCGGCCGGCCACCGGCTGATCGACCGGGCCGCCGAGCTCGGCCACGAGGTCGTCGTGGTGAGCGCCGGGCACGGCGAGCGCCGGGTGCCGGACGTCCACCTGGCGCACGCCGCGCTGGTGGAGACCGTGGACACCAACGACGACGCGGCGACGCTGGCCCGGCTGCACGCCCTGCACGCCGCCGCGCCGCTGGCGGCCGTGGTGCCCGGCTTCGAGCACTACGTGCCGCTGGCCGCCGCCGCGGCGGCCGCGCTGGCCCTGCCCGGGCTGAGCGCCGGGACGGCCGTGGCGCTGCGGCACAAGCACGTGATGCGCGAGGTGCTGCGGGCGCACGGGATCGACCAGCCGGCCCATGTGCTGGTCGAGGACGAGGCCCTGCTGGACGCCGCGCTCGCCGCCGTGGGCCTGCCGTGCGTGGTCAAGCCGGTCGACCAGTCCGGCAGCCTGAACGTCTGCAAGGCCGCCACCCCGGCCGAGGCCCGGGCCGCGTTCCGGCGGATCCGGGACTACGGCGCCGGCTACCTGGACCGGGCCGGGCTGCCGCTCGTGCTGGTCGAGGAGTACGTGGACGGGCCGGAGTTCAGCGTGGAGGGCTACGCCGAGGGGGGCCGGGCGACGGTGCTCGGCGTCACCGAGAAGCAGCTCGGGCCGGAGCCCTGGTTCGTCGAGGTCGGACACCTGCTGCCGGCCCGGCTGGACGCCGCCGCCACCGCGGCCGTCGAGCGGTACACCCGCCGGGTGGTGGAGGCGCTCGGGCTCGAACTGGGCCCGTTCCACGCCGAGCTGCGGATGTCCGCCCGGGGCCCGCTGCTGATGGAGGTGGCCGCCCGGCTGCCCGGCGACCGCATCCCCGACCTGCTGCGGCTGGCCACCGGCACCGACCTGTACGAGATCGCGCTCCGCTGCCACCTGGGCCTGCCGGCCGCGCCGCGGCCGCCGTCCGGCGGCACGGGCCACGCCGGGATCCGCTTCCTGCTGAGGCCCGACCTCGACCGCTACCGGGCGATGGTGGTCGACCCGGGGCTGCGCGCCGACCCGCGGATCCGCGAGATCGGCGCACTGGTCGAACCCGGCGCACCGATCCCGCCGGGGGGCAGTTCGTCCAGCCGGCTCGGCTACGTGCTGGCCGCCGGCCCCGGCCCGGACGACACGGCGCAGGCCCTGGACGCCGCCGAGCGCGGCGTGTGCTTCACGCCGCCGCAGACCACCCTTGCACCCGCACCCCGAACGGAGCACTTCATGGGACGGCACGTCCTGATCCTCAACCGCTGGAACAACCGGTTCGCCGAGTACCACCGCTACCTGGACCACCGGGCCGACCGGGTCGCCTACCTGACCACCGAGGCCGGGCGCGGCCCGCTGGACGCCTCGCTGGCCGAGGAGATCCGGGTGGTCGCGGACCTCTCCGACCGGGCCGAGGTGACCGCGGCCGCCGCCGAACTGGCCGCGGCGCACGGGCCGTTCACGCACGTGCTGGCGCTCTCCGAGTTCGACCTGGAGCTCGGCGCCGAGCTGCGGGAGGCGCTCGGGGTGCCCGGCAAGGGGGTCGCGGAGGTCCGGCTGGTGCGCGACAAGGTGGTGATGAAGGCCGCGGTGGCCGCCGCCGGGCTGCGGGTCCCGGCCAACCGGCCGGTGGCGGACGCGGACGGCGTCCGGGCCTTCGCCGCCGAGCACGGGTTCCCGTTCGTCCTGAAGCCGCGGGCCGGCGCCGACAGCCAGGGCGTGCACGTGGTGGAGGACGCCGCGCGGCTGGCCGCCGTACTGGAGCGGGCAGCCGACGCCGGAACGGATCTGACGGACCATCAGTGCGAGGAGTTCATCGACGGCACGCTGTACCAGGTGGACGGCGTGGTCAGCGGCGGCGAGCTGCGGACCGTCCGCAGCTGGCGCTGCCTGGGCTCCTGCCTGGACTTCGCGGTCGGCTCGCCGTTCGGCTCGGTGGCCAACGACGACCCGGCGTTCGAGGCCCGGGTGGTGGAGTTCACCCGGGGCGTGCTCGCGGCACTGCAGCTCACCGACGACGTCTTCCACCTGGAGGTCTTCCGTACCGCGGGCACGGACGAGCTGGTGTTCCTGGAGATCGGCGCCCGGGCCGGGGGCGGCCAGGTCCGCTTCGTCTGGGAGGAGGTGTACGGCCTCGACCTGATCGAGGCGTCTGTCCACGTCCAGCTGGGCATCGGGCGGGAGTACCCGCGCGCCGACGTCGGCGGTGAGGTGGCCGGCTACCTGATGATGCCCGAGCCGCCGGTGCGGCCGGCCGTGGTGCACCGGGTGGCGCCGCTGACCGGTGCCGTCCCGGAGCTGTACGCCGAGGCGCTGCCCCCGGCCGGGACGGTGCTGGACGGCAACGGCGGCGCGGTGCACACCGCGGGGGCCTTCCGGTTCCGCGCCGCGACGTCGGCGCAGGTGCAGGCGGCGATCGAGACCGCCGTGAAGCTGTACGAGATCGACTGGTCCCCCGCCGGGGCGCCCGGTGTCTGAGCCACGTGACGCGGCCGCCGGGACGCTGTGGCGGCACGCGGACTTCCTGCGGCTGTGGGCCGGTCAGACGGTGGCCCTGTTCGGCGCCCAGGTGACGCTGCTGGCCCTGCCGCTGACGGCCATGCAGGAACTGAACGCCGCTCCCGGCCAGCTGGGCCTGCTCAACGCGCTGGAGTACCTGCCGGTGGCCTGTGTGACGCTGCTGGCCGGCGTGCTAGCCGACCGGCTGCGGCGCCGTCCGCTGCTCGTCACGGCGAACATCGGCCGCGCCCTGGTGCTGGCCCTCGTCCCGGCCTTCGCCTGGGCCGGGCACCTGTCGATGGGCCTGCTGTACACGGTGGCCTTCGTGACCGGCCTGTTCACCGCCCAGTTCGACGTCGCCTACCAGGCGTTCCTGCCCTCGCTGATCGACCGGCGGCTGCTGGTCGAGGGCAACAGCAAGCTGCAGTCCAGCCAGTCGGTGGCGCAGACCGCCGGGCAGGGCCTGAGCGGGGTGCTGATCCAGCTGCTGACCGCGCCGGTCGCGGTGGTGGTCAACTCCGCCGGCTACCTGGTGTCGGTGGTGTCGCTGCTGTCGATCCGGACGCCGGAGCCGGTGCGCAGCACGCCGCGGCGCAGTGTCCGGGCCGAGATCGCGGAGGGGTTCCGGGTGACGCTCCAGCACCCCGTGCTGCGGGTGGTGATGATCGAGTCGGCCTGGTTCAACCTGCTGTGGGACGTGGTGCTGGTGGTGGTGCCGATCTTCGGCGTCCGTTCGCTGCACCTCGGCGCCGCGGGGCTGGGCCTGGTGATCGCGGCGGGCAGCATCGGGGCGTTCGCCGGCTCGCTGGTGGCGCGCCGCCTGGGCACCCGGGCCGGCACCGGCCGGGCGATGGCCGCCGGGATGCTGCTGGCCTGCACGGCGCTGCTGCTGCTCCCGGCCGCGGGCGGGCCGACCCCGCTGGCGGTGGCGGTGCTGACCGCCGGCTACGTGCTGAACGGCTTCGGGATGACGGTCTTCAACGTGCACTCGGTGGCGCTGCGGCAGGCGCTGGTGGCGACCGAGCTGACCGGGCGGGTGAGCGCGACCTTCCGGTTCGCGGCGTTCGCGGTGATCCCGGTGGGCGGCTTCGCCGGCGGGCAGCTGGCCGGCCTGCTCGGACCGCGGACGGCGCTGCTGATCGCGGTGGTCGGGCTGGTGCTGGGCGCGCTGGCGTTCTACGCCTCGCCGGTGGTGCGCCGGGCCGGGGCGCCGCAGGCCGCGAAGGAGGCGGAGCCGGAGCTCGTCGCGGCCGGGTGATCCGGGCCGGCCCGGCGCCCCGGCCCGGGGCGTCAGGCCGCCGGCTGCGGGGCGGGCCGGGCGCCGACGCCGTACAGCACGGCCGCGCCGACCATGACCGCCCCGGCCAGGGCGCTGGGCTCCAGCCGGCCGGTGCCGAGCACCGGGCCGAGCAGCACCGCGGTGAGCGGGACGACCCCGGCGAACAGCCCGGCCCGGTCGACGCCGAGCAGTCCGATGCCGCGGTACCAGAGGAAGAAGGCCAGGGCGGTGACCACCAGGGTCAGGTAGGCCAGGGCCAGGAACTCCCCGGCGGTCGGCAGGCGCAGGGCGGCGCCGCCCTCGGCCGCGGCCGCGGCCACGCCGAGCAGCGGGGCCGCCGCCAGGCAGGCCAGCCCGGACAGCCGGCGCGGGCCGAGCACGGGCAGCAGTGCCACGGCGAGCAGCGAGAAGCAGCACTCGCAGGCCAGCGCGCCGAGCGCCCACAGCAGGCCGGCGCCGGAGCCGCCGCCGAAGGCCTGGATGACGCAGACGCCGGCGGTGGTGACCAGGGCGCAGACCGCGACCCGGGCGGACGGCCGGCGGGCGGCACCGATCGGGCCGGCGACGGCGAGCACCACCGGGGCGGCGCCGACCACCGCGCCGACCGTGGAGGGGTCGGCGTGCTGGACGGCCTTGAGCAGGCAGACGTTGAACCCGGCCATACCGGTGGCGGCGAGGACGAGGATTCTGGTCCACTGGGCGGGCGTCGGCCGGGCGGCCCGCGCGGCGGTGCGGCGGTGCACGAGCAGGAGGATCAGGCCGGCCACCAGGTAGCGCCAGGCCTGTCCGGCGAGCAGCGGGTAGCCGGTGAGCACGGGGCTGACCGCCGCCGAGCTCCCGACGGCCACCATGGCCGCACCGGCGCAGAGGCTTCCGCGTAGCGTGTTTGCGTCAATCGGCATACGGAAGAACGTAGGGCACGTCCGCGGCCGACGAGCCGGGCCACTTCAGGTCCGGTTCACCGAACCAATTGCCCCGGTGGGGCCGAAGGGCCCCGCGGGGCGCCGTACGAGTGGGGAGACACCAGCAACGTGTTCGTCAAGATCTGCGGTCTGAGCACCGCCCCGGACGTCGCCGCGGCCGTCGCGGCGGGTGCGGACGCGGTGGGCTTCGTGCTCACCGAGAGCCCCCGGCAGATCGCGCCCGAGGCGGTGCGGGAGCTGGTGGCCGGGGTGCCGGCGGGCGTCCTCACGGTGGCCGTCTTCCGGGACGAGCCGACCGAGGAGGTGCGCCGGGCGGCGCTGGCCTCCGGGGTGGGCGCGGTGCAGCTGCACGGACATCACCCGGCCGCGGCCTTCGCCGCCTTGACGGACCTGGGGCTGACCCTCGTCCGGGCCACCACGGCGGCCTCCGCGGCCGGCGCGGCGGTCGGCGACTTCGGCGAGGAGCTGCTGATCCTGGACTCGCCCAGCCCGGGCTCCGGGGAGCCGTGGAACTGGTCGGACCTCGGGGCGAGCCGGCCGAGCGGGTCGTGGATGCTGGCAGGCGGGCTGAACCCGGAGAACGTGGCCGAGGCGGTGGCGCAGGCCCGCCCGTGGGGCGTGGACGTCTCCAGCGGGGTGGAGGTCCGCCGCGGGGTGAAGAGCCCGGAGCTGATCGCGGAGTTCGTCCGGCGGGCGAAGGCGGCCGGCTGAGCGGCGAGCGGCCCCGCAGGGGCGGTGGACACGGCGCGGGGCGCGCTGCTCGTCGACGGCGTCCCGGATCGCGTACATCGACTCGGAGATGCCGGCGAGCGGCAGGGTGGAGTAGCCGACCACCAGGGCGGCCGGGCGGGAGCCCTGGCCGAAGCGGTAGCGGCGGCCGCCGTGCACCAGGACGGATCTGGACAGGGCCGCCGTCACGAGCGCCGACTCGTCGATGTCCGGCGGGAGTTCGAGGTAGGCGTGCAGGCCTGCCGAGGAGCCGACGATGCGCCCGAACGGCAGGTGGAGCTCGACGGCCTGGGTGAAGGCCTCCCGGCGGGAGCGGTAGCGGGAGCGGACCCGGCGCAGGTGGCGGTCGAGCATGCCGCTGGTGATGAGTTCGGCGAAGGCGCGCTGGGTGATGCCGTCCGAGCCGAGGTCGTGGCGGGCCCGGATCCGGCCGATCATGGCGGCCAGGTGCGGCGGGATGACCATCCAGCCGAGCCGCAGGCCCGGCACCAGGGCCTTGCTGGCGGTGCCGGCGTAGACGACGTGGTCGGGTGCCATGGACTGGAGCGCCGAGGGGCGGCTGCGGCGGTCGAACCAGAACTCGCCGTCGTAGTCGTCCTCGATGATCAGGCCGTCGGTCTCCTTGGCCCACCGGACGAGGTCGCGGCGGCGCTGGGCGGACATGGTGACGCCGGTCGGGAACTGGTGGGCCGGGGTCACCAGGACGGCCCGGGCTCCGGTGGAGGCGAGGTAGCCGACGTCCACGCCCTCGGCGTCCACCGGGACGGGCACGGTGTGCATGCCGCTCTCGTCGATGTAGCGGCGCTGGCCGCTGTGGCCCGGGTCCTCGATCGCCAGGGTGCGCACGCCGAGCCGGGGCAGTGCCTCGCAGAGCAGCGAGAGCCCCTGCGCGAAGCCGGCGGTGACCATCACCGTCTCGGTGCTGCCGCGGACCCCGCGGACCCGGCCGAGGTATCCGGCGAGTGCCTCGCGCAGCGAGGTGAGGCCGGCCACCGGCGGATAGTCGAGTTCGTCGCGGCCGGCCGCGGCGAGGACGGTGCGATAACACGCCAGCCACTCGATCCGCGGAAAGTTGGTGACATTCGCCCGGCCGGTCCGAAGATCCCAGGCCACGGGTAACGCCGGTTCGCTCTCCACCAGCGGCGCGGTATTCGTTGATATTTCACCGTACGGCCGTTCGGCCACCCGGGTGCCCGACCCCTGCAGGCACGTGAGATATCCCTCGGCCGTCAGCTGCTCGTACGCCTCCACCGCAACGCTCCGCGAAATGCCCAGGTCACTGGCGAGCTGACGGGTCGACGGAAGACGTGTACCGGGGTGCAGGATCCGCTCGGCGATGCGGCATTTGATGGCTTCCTGGATCTGCTTTGTCAGTGAATCACTGGATTCACGATCCACCTCGATCGAGATGTGCCAGGTCATCCGAGCCCTCCCCAAGAGCCGTGGCCAGCAAGCCCCACCATCTCTCCACATTAGATAGCGAGACCTCGCGAAAATTCAAATCCCCACGGGGGGTGGAACATTCGCCCGATCCCGCCGATCCGGGCCCAAATCGGGGCCCGCCGGACACCCCCGCCCGCGGTGGTCCGCTGGTCCGTTCCGGGAGCGCCCGAGTGGTCTGGGTGTGCGTCAACTCCAGCTGGTCGACTGAGGACACCGCACACCGAGCCGCTAGCAGGACTGAGGGAACGAAGACATGACGAGCTTGTCCGGTCACGCTCTCGCCGTCGCGAGGACGGACGTGGCAACGGCACAGGAACCGACCAGGAGCCCCGCCGAGGGCTTCACCGCACAGGTCGCCGACCGCACCCTGAGGATCGGGATCGTCGGACTCGGCTACACCGGGCTCCCGCTGGCCCTGGGGTTCGCCACCGCCGGCTTCGGCGTCGTGGGCGTCGACCTCGACCGCGCCAAGGTGGCGTCGGTGAACCGGTCCGAGTCCTACCTCCCGGATCTCACCGACATCGAACTCCAGGATGTCGCCGATAAGTTGACGGCCGTGTCCGACCCGGCCGCACTGCACGACGCGGACGCCCTGGTGCTCTGCGTCCCCACTCCGGTGACCCCCGAGCAGACCGCCGACCTGGCCTTCGTGGACGCCGCCGTCGAGAGCGTGCTGCCGCATCTGCGCCCCGGCACCCTGGTGGTGCTGCAGTCCACGGTGCCCGCCGGCACCACCGCGGGCATCGCCCGCACCATCGAGGAGCGCACCGGCCTGGTGCCGGGCGAGGACGTCTACCTGGCGATGGCCCCGGAGCGGGTCGACCCGGCCAACACCAACGGCTGGACGCTGCTCAACACCCCGAAGCTGGTCGGCGGCGTCGGCCCGGAGTCCACCCGGCGGGCGCAGCTGCTGTTCGAGCAGATCTGCCGCACGGTGGTGCCGGTCTCCGACCCGGCCGTGGCCGAGCTGTCGAAGGTGTACGAGAACACCTTCCGGCTGGTCAACATCGCGCTGTCGCTGGAGCTCTCGGACCTCTGCCGCTCGCTCGGCCTGCCGGTGCGCGAGGTCGTCGACGCCGCCGCCACCAAGCCGTTCGGCTTCCTGGCCCACTACCCGGGCCCCGGAGTGGGCGGCGAGTGCATCCCGGTGGACCCGCTCTTCCTCAGCGAGCGCGCCCGGCGCGAGGGCGTCGCCCTGAACCTGGTGGACACCGCCCACCGGCGGGTCTCCGAGCGGCCGCGCCAGGTGGTCGACCGGGTGGCCGGCCTGCTCGCCGAGCGCGGCATACCCGCGGCCGGCGCCAAGGTGCTGCTGGTGGGCGTGAGTTACAAGCCCGGCGTGGCCGACCTGCGCAACGCCCCGGCACTGGACGTGGTGCGCGGGCTGCGCGGGCTGGGCGCCGAGGTCTCGTACTACGACCCGATGGTCCCCGAGCTGGAGGTCGACGGGACGGCCGTCCCCTCGGCGGTCTGGGGCGGCGGCACGCTGGCCGCCGCGGACTGCACCGTGCTGGTCACCCCGCACGGGCGGCTCGCCTCCGACCCGGCCTGGGCGTCCGCCCCGCTGGTGCTGGACACCCGCAACGAGCTGGCCCCGGCCGGCAACGTCGAGGTGCTCTGATGGCGCCGGCCGCCGTGCTCGGCGCCTCGACCCGGCAGCTGGTCCGGGGCCGGGCGCTGGACGCGGACACCGCCTTCGAGGCGGTCACCGCCCTGCTCGCCGAGGACGCCGACCAGCTGGACTCGGCCGCCTTCCTGACCGCGATGTCCGCCAAGCGCGCCTCGGCCACCGAGCTGGCCGCCACCGTCCGGGTGATCCTGGCGGCGGCCCGCCCGGTGCCGTGGGACGGCCCGGCCGTCGACGTGGTCGGCAGCGGCGGCGACGGCAGCGACTCGGTGAACGTCTCCACCGTGGCGGGCCTGCTCGCCGCGGCCGCCGGGGCGACCGTCGCCAAGGCGGGCAACCGGGCGGCGACCAGCCGCTGCGGCAGCGCCGACGTGCTGGAGGCGCTGGGCGTGCCGATCGAGCCGGTCGACCTGGTGCCGGCGCTGCTGGCCGAGCACCGGTTCGCGTTCCTCTTCTCGCCGGCCGTGCACCCGCTGATCGGCCGGCTCGCCCCGGTGCGCCGGCGGCTGGGCTTCCGCACCCTGTTCAACCTGGCCGGCCCGCTGGCCAACCCGGTGCGGCTGACCGGCCGGCTGATCGGCGCCGCGGACCCGCACGACCAGGACGTGATGGCCGAGGCCGCCGCCGAGCTGGGCCTGCGGCACACCTGGATCGTGCACGGCCACGGCGGCCTCGACGAGCTGACCACGTCCGGCCCGAACCGGGTGCTGACCGTGGACGGCGGCCGGGTCGCCGAGAGCGTGCTCGACCCGGCCGGCCTGGGCCTGGCCGCCGCGGGAGCGGACGAGCTGCGCGGCGGCGACGCCCTGGCCAACGCGGACGCCGCCCGCGCCGTCCTGGCCGGCACCGCCCCGGCGGCGGTGGCCGACACCTGCCTGCTCAACGCCGCCGCCGTGCTGCACCTCGCCGGCCTGGCCGACGACCTGCCGGCCGGCCTGGGGCTGGCCCGCGCCGCGGTCGCCTCGGGCGCCGCCCGCGACCTGGTCGAGGCCCTCGCGGCCACCCCCACCCCGATCTGACGGACCACCGCAACCGAAGGAGAGCCACCACCGTGCACCTCGACGAGATCGTCGCGCGCAAGCGCGAGGACTGGAGCCGGATCACCGGCGTCCCGTCCGTGGGCGACGGACGCCCCGCCCCCGCCGTGCCCGGCACGTTCGCGGCCGCGCTGCGCGGCCCCGAGGTGTCGGTGATCGCGGAGGTCAAGCCGATGTCGCCGTCCAAGGGCCGGCTGCTGCCGCCCGAGCGGGCGGCCGGGCAGGCCCGTACGTACGCCGCGGCCGGCGCCTCGGCCGTCTCGGTGCTGGCCGACGAGCCGTTCTTCGGCGGGTCGCCGGAGCTGGTGGCGGAGATCGCGGCGGATGCGCAGGTGACCGTGCCGGTGCTGTACAAGGACTTCCTGGTGGACGTCCGGCAGGTCGAACTGGCCCACCGCACCGGGGCCGACGCGGTGCTGCTGATCGTCCGCGCGGTCGACGACGCGCTGCTGAAGGACCTGCTGCAGACCGCGGCCGGGCTCGGCCTGGACGCCCTGGTGGAGACCTTCACCGCGGCGGAGATCGAGCGGGCGCTGACCGCCGGCGCGCAGATCGTCGGCATCAACAACCGGGACCTGCAGACCTTCGCGGTGGACCTGGAGAACTCCGCACGGCTGCGGGCCGGCATCCCGGCCGGGGTGCTGACGGTCAGCGAGAGCGGCATCGGCGGCCGGGCCGACCTGGAGCGGGTGGCCGGGCACGGCTTCGACGCCGCGCTGATCGGCGAGAACCTGCTCGGCGCCGCCGACACCGCACAGGCCCTGCGCGACCTGCTGGGCGTCCGGGTCGGGGAGGCGGCGGCATGAGCGGGAGGTTCGGCGACTACGGCGGGCAGTTCGTCGCGGAGACCCTGGTGGGTCCGCTCGAGGAGCTGTGGGACACCTACCTGGCGGCCCGGCAGGACCCGCTCTTCGAGGCGGAGCTGGAGAGCCTGCTGGCCACCTTCGTGGGCCGGCCGACGCCGCTCACCCGGCTGCGCCGGCTCGGCACCGAGCACGGGGTGACCGTCTGGCTCAAGCGCGAGGACCTGACGCACACCGGCGCCCACAAGATCAACAACGCCATCGGGCAGGCCCTGCTGGCGCACCGCCTCGGCAAGCGGCGGATCATCGCCGAGACCGGGGCCGGCCAGCACGGCGTCGCGGTGGCCGCCGCCTGCGCGTACCTCGGCCTGGACGCCACCATCTACATGGGCCGGGTGGACGCCGCCCGCCAGCAGCCCAACCTCCAGCGGATGGAGCTGCTGGGCGCCGAGGTCCGGCTGGTCGACCTGGGCACCGCGACCCTCAAGGACGCGGTCAACGAGGCGATCCGGGACTGGATCACCCACCCCGACGACACCCACTACCTGCTGGGCTCGGTGGTCGGCCCGCACCCCTTCCCGAGCATCGTCCGCGACTTCCAGTCGGTGATCGGCCGGGAGGCCCGCGAGCAGTTCCTGGACGTGGCCGGGCAGCTGCCGGACGCGGTGATCGCGTGCGTCGGCGGCGGCTCCAACTCGATCGGCGTCTTCAGCGGCTTCCTCGACGACGACGTCCGGCTGTTCGGCGTCCAGGCGGCCGGCGACGGCAGCGGCCGGCTCGGCCACCACGCCGCGCCGCTGCTGTACGGCGAGCCGGGCGTGCTCCAGGGCATGCGGACGTACCTGCTCCAGGACGACGACGGCCAGGTGCTGCTGACCCACAGCATCGCGCCCGGCCTCGACTACCCCGGGGCCGGCCCCGAGCACAGCCACCTGAAGGACAGCGGCCGGGTCGAGTACCTCACCGCCTCCGACGAGGAGGCGCTGGAGGCCTTCCAGCTGCTGGCCCGGGCCGAGGGCATCGTGCCCGCCCTGGAGTCCTCGCACGCGGTCGCCGCCGCGCTGCGCCTGGCCCCGTCCTTCCCGCGCGGCAGCCAGCTCCTGGTGAACCTCTCGGGCCGCGGCGACAAGGACCTCACCTCGGCCATGGCGGCCATCGAAGAGCGGAAGGAGTACAGCGGTGGAGCGGCTTGAGAAGACCTTCGCCCGGCTCGCCGAGCGCGGCGAGACCGCGCTGGTGGCCTACCTGACGGGCGGTTACCCGAGCCTCGCCGAGACCGGGCCGCTGATCGAGGCGGTCTGCTCGGCCGGGGCCGACGTCATCGAGCTCGGGGTCGCGTTCTCCGACCCGCTCGGCGACGGCCCGGTCATCCAGTCCACCACCCAGGCGGCGCTGGACGGCGGTGCGACCGCCGCCGCCGTGCTGGACATCGTGGCCGGCGCCCGGGAGAACGGCGTGCAGACCCCGATCATGCTGATGGGGTACTGCAACCCGTTCCTGCGCTACGGCCTGGAGCAGCTGTACGCCGATGCGAAGGCGGCCGGCGCGGACGGCTTCATCGTGCCGGACCTGCCGGCCCACGAGGCCGACGAGTGGCTCTCCGCCGCCGCCACCCACGAGATGGCGCAGGTGTTCTTCTCCGCCCCGGGCAGCAGCGAGGAGCGGCTGCGGGCCACCGCGGCGCGCTCCCGCGGCTTCCTGTACTCGCTGGCCGCCAACGGTGTCACCGGTGTCCGCGACCGGCTCGACCCGGGCCTGGACGGCTACCTGGAGCGGGTCCGCGCCGCGGCCGGCACCCTGCCGGTCTGCGTCGGGTTCGGCATCTCCCGCCCGGAGCACGTGACGGCGCTGCGCGGCAAGGCGGCGGGCGTCATCGTCGGCAGCGCCCTGCTGCAGGCGATCGGCGCCGAGCAGACCCCCTCGGCCCGCATCCTGGCCGCCTCCCGGCTGGTCGGCGACCTCAAGGAGGCCTGCCGATGAGCGCCGCCGACGGGCCGATCCCGTTCTTCACCGGCGCCGCCTCGATCCGCGCCGCCTGGCCCCGGCTGGAGGAGCGGCTGCGCACGGTCGCCGCGAGCGGCCGGTTCACCTACGGCCCGCTCGGCCGGGAGCTGGAGCAGGCCGTCGCCGAGCGCACCGGTGCCCGGCACGCGGTGGCCGTCGGCAACGGCACCGACGCCCTGGTGATCCTGCTGCGCGCGGCCGGCATCGGCCCGGGCGACGAGGTGATCGTCCCGGCGTACACGTTCTTCGCCACCGCCTCCGCGGTGCTGCACGTCGGCGCCGACCCGGTGCTGGTGGACATCCTGCCCGGCTCGTACGCGATGGACCCTGCGGCAGCCCGGGCCGCGATCACCGAGCGGACCAGGGCGATCATGCCGGTCCACCTGTTCGCGCAGATGGCCGACATGCGGACGCTGCGCGACCTGGCGGACGAGCACGGCCTGCTGCTGCTGGAGGACAGCGCCGAGGGCATCGACATGGTGATGGGCGGCACGCACGCCGGCCTGTGGGGCGCGGGCGGGGTCCTCTCGTTCTTCCCCACCAAGACGCTGGGCTCGCTCGGCGACGCCGGCATGGTCCTCACCGACGACGACGCGATCGCCGCCGCCGCCCGGCGGCTGCGCAGCCACGGCCAGGAGGTCGACGGCTCCTACGAGTACGTCGAGGTGGGCTACAACAGCCGGCTGGACGAGGTCCAGTCCGCGGTGCTGCTCACCCGGCTGGAGACGCTCGGCGCCGAGATCGAGCGGCGCGCCGAGATCGCCGCCCGGTACGACCGGCAGCTGGCCGCGCTGGCGCCGGCGGTGCGCACCCCGTGGTTCCCGCCGACCGCGGAGCCGGGCAACCCGGTCTTCTACGTCTACCTGATCGAGAGCGAGCGCCGGGACGATCTGGTGGAGTACCTGACGGCGCACGGCGTCGGCACCGAGGTCTACTACCCCCGGGCGCTCACCGAACAGCCCGCCCTCGCCGACCTGCCGGGCTCCCGGCACCCGGTGCCGGTCGCCGTCGCGGCCAGCCGCCGCGCGGTGGGCCTGCCGCTCTACCCGGACCTGACGGACGAGCAGGTCGACCGGGTCTGCGAGCTGATCGCCCGGTTCCACAAGGAGACCACGTGACCACGACGCTTCGCCCCGTCCCGTACTTCGACTGGGACAACCGCTACCCGGACTGGACCGAGCAGTTGGTGGCGGCCGTCCGCGAGGTCGCGGAGTCGGACGAGTTCATCCTCAAGTCCCGGGTGGCCGCACTGGAGGCGGCCGTCGCCGACCGCACCGGCGCCCGGCACGCGATCGCGGTGGCCAGCGGCACCGGGGCGCTGACCGTCATCCTCGCCGCGCTCGGCCTCGGCGAGGGCGACGAGGTGGTCACCCCCGCCTTCTCGTTCATCTCCACCGCCAGCACGGTCGCCCTGCGCGGCGCCCGCCCGGTGTTCGCGGACGTCGACTACGACACCGCGTGCCTGGACCCGGCGGCCGCCGAGCGGGCGGTCACCCGGCACACCCGGGCCGTGCTGCCGGCCTACCTGTTCACCACGCACCCGGACATGGCCGCGCTGGCCGCGCTGGCCGACCGGCACGGCATCGCCCTCGTCGAGGACAGCGCCGTCGCCCTGGGCGCGACCGTCGACGGGCGCCCCGCCGGGCGGTTCGGCCGCGCCGGGGTGTACTCGTTCTTCCCGGCCAAGCCGATCGGCGGCGCCGGCGACGCCGGCATGATCGTCACCGACGACGACGAACTGGCCCGCGACATGCGGATGCTGCGCAACCACGGCCAGGACCTCGGGGTGCGGTTCCTGCACCACACGGTCGGCTTCAACTCTCGGATGGACGAGATCACCGCCGCCTTCCTGCTGCAGCGGCTGCCCCGGCTGGACGACTTCCTGACCGCCCGGCGGCGGATCGCCGAGGAGTACCAGGAGCGGCTCGCCCACCTCGCTCCGGACCTGCTCACCCCGCCCGACGGCTACCAGGACCGCGCCGTCTACACCTACGTGGTGCGGGCGCAGCGGCGCGACGAGCTCAAGGAGTTCCTGGCCGGCGAGGGCATCGAGACGGTCGTCTACTACCCGAGGCCGCTCCACCTGCAGCCGGCCTTCGCCCACCTCGGGCACCGGGAGGGCGACTTCCCGGTGGCCGAGCGGCTCTGCCGCGAGGCGCTCGCGCTGCCGCTCCACCCGGACATGCGGCCGGGCGACGTGGCCCGGGTCGCCGACGCCGTCGAGCGCTTCTACCGGGGGGCGCGGTGAGCTGGCGGGAGCGGACCTGCGGGATCGGCGACGAGGCGGCCCCCGGGCTGGCCGAGCAGATCGCGATCCACACCGACCTGGGGATCGGCTCCATCGAGCTGCGCACCGTCGACGGGCTCGGCCTGCACCAGCTGGACGGTGCGGCGCTGGCGGCCGCGGCGGACGCCCTGGACACGGCCGGCCTGGCGGTGCCCGTGCTGGACACCCCGATCGGCAACTGGGCCACCACGGTCGGCACCGACCTGGATGCCGAACTCGCCGTGCTCGCCGCCTCGGCGCGCGCCGCGCACGTGCTGGGCGCCACCGGGCTGCGGGTGATGTCCTACCCGAACGACGGCCGCCCCGAGCCGGAGTGGGCCGCGGAGTCGATCCGCCGGCTGACCGTGCTGGCCCGCGAGGCGGAGCGGCTCGGCACCGTGCTGCTGCACGAGAACTGCCAGGGCTGGGCCGGCCAGGGGCCGGAGCAGACGCTCCGGCTGCTGGCCGAGGTCGACAGCCCGGCGCTGCGGCTGGTCTTCGACCTCGGCAACGGCCTGGCGTACGGCTACGAGGCCGTCGACTTCCTGGAGCGGGTGCTGCCCTGGGTGGACCACGTGCACGTCAAGGACGGTGTGCGCACCGCGGACGGCGCGGTGTTCACCGAGCCGGGCAGCGGCGAGGTCGGCGTCGCCGACTGCGTCGCGCTGCTGGAGGACTTCGGCTACCGCGGGCGGTACAGCCTGGAGCCGCACGTGGCGCACATCCCGCACCTGGCGGCGACCGCCGGGGCCGAGGAGCTGGCGGCCGGCTACCGGGCCTGCGCCGGGGGCTTCCGGGAGATCTGGGAGGCCGGCCGTGGCTGAGCGCGGCGCCGAGGCGTTCGGCCCGGGCGAACTGGAGTGGCTGCTCGACCTGATGGCCGTCCCCTCGGTCTCGCCGTTCGAGGGCGGCAAGGCGGAGCGGACGGCCGACGCCCAGCGGGTGTTCCTGGACGGCGCGCTGCACCGGGGCTTCACCGAGGTGCTGCACGCCGCGCCGCCGCCCGCCGTGGTGGAGCGCGACGACGTCCCGGCGCCGGTGCGCGACGCGGTCAGCGCCGACCCCGGCCTGCTCGCCACCCAGCCGAGCGCGGTGGTGCGGATGGGCTCCCCGGCCGGGCCGGAGCGCCGCCTGGTCGTCAACTTCCACGTGGACACGGTCGGTCCGCACGTCGACCCGCGGATCGCCGACGGGATCCTGTACGGTCGCGGCGCGGTCGACGACAAGGGCCCGGGCATCGCGGCGGCCGCCGGGATCGCCGCGGCCTTCGCCGAGCATCCCGGCCTCGCGGACTCCGTCGAGGTCCTGCTCGCCTCCGTCCCGGGCGAGGAGGGCGGCGCGATGGGCACCTTCGGCACCCGGTGGCTGGTCGAACAGGGCCTCACCGGGCGGCTGATGCTGTTCGCCGAGCCGACCGGCGGACGGGTGATGGACGCCTGCACCGCCGCGATGACCCCACGGATCACGGTGGCCGGCGCGGACACCACCGACGACCACCCGGCGGCCGGGCACAACGCGACCGTCGCGCTCGGCTTCCTGGCGGACTTCCTGGCCCGGCGGCTCGGCCCCGGGGTGCACGCGCTCGGCGCCAAGCTGTGCATCGCGGGCCTGCACACCGGCCGGTCCCACAACCGGGTGTACGGCACCGGCGAGCTGCGGATGAACATCGCCTACCAGAACGCCGGGCAGGCGGAGCGGGTGGAGCGCGAGCTCACCGCCCTGCTGCCGCAGGCCCGGGAGGAGTTCGCCGCCGCCCACGACGGGAACCCGCTGACCGCCCGGCTGGTGGCCGAGTGGGACGAGGTGGTCCGCTTCGACTGGCTCAAGCGCGGCCTGCCCGTCCTGGACAACCGGGACCCGGCGATGGAGGGCCTGCTGGCCGCCGCCGGCCTCCCGCGGCACGACGCGCTGGCCGACGGCTCGGCGTTCACCTGCGACGCGATCTGGGCCGGCGGCCCCGGCCGGTACGTCGCGGTCTGCGGGCCCGGCGGCCTGGACACGCACGGCGCCCACACCCCGGACGAGTTCGTCGAGATCGATCGACTCGTCCGCTACGCACGGCAGATCAAGGAACTCGTGGTGCGCTTCGGCACCCGCACGGCAGCACTGGAGGAAGCCCGATGACCGTCCGGATCCCGCTGGAGACCCTGCGCGCGTTCGCCCGCGAGGCGCTGCGCCGCTCCGGCCTGAGTGAGGAGCACGCCGCCACCGCCGCCGAGGTGGTGGTCTACGCCGACGAGCACGGCTTCACCACGCACGGCACCAACGCGCTCGCCGGCATCTACTCCCCGCGCCTGCTGGACGGCCGGATCAACGCGGGCGCCGTGCCGCGCACCGTCACCGAGACCGCGTCGGCCGCACTGCTCGACGGCGACGGCGGCCTCGGCCTGGTCACCACCACGCTGGCCACCGACCTCGCGGTGGCCAAGGCCCGGCAGACCGGCATCGCCATGGTCGCGGTCCGCAACAGCAGCCACTTCGGCAGCGCCGGCTACTACGCGCACCGCGCCAGCGAGGCCGGCCTGATCGCCTTCGCCATGACCAACTGCGGTGCGCAGGGCGTCGCCCCGCCGCTCGGCGGGCTGACCCGGATGCTCGGCACCAACCCGCTCGCGGTGGCCGCCCCGGCGCCCGGCGGCGCCCCGTTCGTGCTGGACATGAGCGCGACCACGGTCGCCACCGGCAAGATCCGGGCCGCCCAGCGCGAGGGCCGCCAGGTGCCCGAGGGCTGGCTGACCGCCCCCGACGGCAGCCCGGTCACCGACCCGGACGCGTACTTCGAGGGCAAGGCGGACGTCACCTGGCTGGGCGGCTCGGCGGCCACCGGCGGCGCCAAGGGCTACGGCCTGGCGATCCTGGTCGACCTGCTCTGCGGGCCGCTGGCGGGCGCCTCCTGGGGCCCGACGCCGGACCTGCTGGAGAACGGCGAGGAGCGGCCGGACACCGACATCGGCCACACCGTGATCGCCATCGACCCGGCCGCGTTCGGCGCCGCCGAGTCCTTCGGCCGGGGCGCCCGCGAGCTGCTGGACACGGTCAGCGCCTGCCCGCCCGCGGTGCCCGGCGGCCGGGTCACCTACCCGGGTGCGCCGGAGGCGGCCCGGGCCGCGGAGTCCCGCCGGGACGGCGTGGCGCTGCCGGACCACGTCGCCGCGCAGCTCGCCGCGATGGCCGAGCGGCTGGAGCTGGAGCTGCCCGCCGCCCTCGGCGCCGCGGAGGCCGTGCGATGAGGATCGGCGTCATCGGCCTCGGCGTCATCGCGCCGTACTTCCTGCGGGCGATCGAGCAGGACGAGGAGCTGAAGCTCACCGCGGTCTGCGACCTCGACCGGGGCAAGCTGGACGCGGTGCCGGGCGAGGTCGCCCGGTTCACCGACCACCGCGAGCTGCTCGCCTCGGGCCTGGTGGACGGCGTGGTCGTCACACTCCCCAACCACCTGCACGCGCCGGTGGTGACCGAGGCGCTCACCGCCGGCGTGCACGTCTGCTGCGAGAAGCCGCTCACCGTCGCCGGCGCGGACGCCCGCGAGCTGGCGGCCGTCTCGCAGCGCACCGGCAGCACCCTGTTCACCGCCTTCCACCGCCGCTACAACAGCCATGTGCAGGCCCTGGCCGCGGAGCTGCCCGACCGGGCGGAGATCGTCCGGGTGGTCGCCCGCTACCACGAGCGGATCGAGGAGCACACCGGCGACGACCACTGGTACCTGGACCGGGACCGCTGCGGCGGCGGCTGCGTGATCGACAACGGCCCCAACGCGCTGGACGCGGTGCGCCAGGTGGTCGGGGAGCTGACGCTGACCGACGCCACCATCGGCGACGTCCGCGGCGGGGTGGAGTTCTACGCCGAGTTGGCGCTGCGCACCGCGGACGGCATCCCGGTCGAGGTGCAGCTCGACTGGGCGCTGCCCACCGGCGAGACCAAGGACATCACCGTCCACCTGCGGGACGGGGGCACCCTGCACGCCGACATGCTGGCCGGCTACGAGGGCTTCAAGTCCTCGCTGGACCACGAGTACCTCGGCATCATGGCCGACTTCCGCACGGCGGTCGCCGCCGGCGCCGGACGGACGGACGACGGCCCGGTGGTGGTCGACCTGGTCGAGGAGGCGTACCGGATCGCCCGGAGCAAGGAGCGGCGGCTGCGGATGTCCGCCAAGGACCCGGTCGAGGCGTCCCTGGTGAAGCTGCTGTTCCACTGGCAGACCGACCGCGGCATGGCGCTCTCGCCGTGGGACACCCGCTGCGTACGGGCCGGCGACGTGCACGAGCTGGTCACCACCACCGACCGGCCGCAGGCGGAGGGCGACCGGGTGGACGCGGTCGGCTTCCTCGGCTTCGCCGAGTTCCACGGCGCCACGGTGCTCGGAAAGGGCGATCAACTGTGGCTGGGTGAGAGGCTGGTGGGTGTGGTGGCCGGCTTCGACGAGTGCCATGCGCCGAACCACTACAACGTCCTGATCCACACCGACCGGCTGCTCACCGCCGAGGACCTCGACCTGCGGGCGGGCGACCGGATCGTCTTCAAGGAGCACGCATGACGGAGACCACCACCACCCCGGCCCCGATCACCGTGGACGCCGCGGCCGCCGACGCCTTCCCCGGCGTGGAGGTGCTCGCCACCGTCGCGGACGTCCGCGCCGAGGGCCTGGCCGACGCGGCGGAGAAGCTCTGGCTGGACCAGCACCCGGTGTGGCAGGGCCACTCACGGTCCGAGATCCGCAACCACCCGCGGGTGGCGGCCTACCGGGAGCTGTCGAAGCTGATCGGCACCGACCCCGACCGCCAGCCGCCGTCCATCCAGGCGCTGATCGACCGGGGCCTGCGCGGCAAGCCGGCCGGCTCCTGGCCGCGGATCAACCCGGTGGTCGACGCGGTGAACGCGGTCGCGGTCGCCGACCTGGCCGCGCTCGGGGTGTTCGACGCCGACAAGGTGACCGGGCCGGTGCGGCTGACCGTCAGCCGCGGCGGCGAGTCCTTCCTGGCGCTGGGCGCCGACCACTCCGCCGAGCTCGACGCGGGCCGGCTGGTGCTCGCCGACGACGCCCGGGTGCTGTCGCTCTTCGCCCACCGCGACGGCGTGCACCAGTCGGTGACCGCCGCCAGCACCCGGGTGGTGCTGCTCGGCTGCGTGGTGCCCGGGATCGACCGCGCGTCGGTGGCGGACGCGCTGGTGCGGGCCGCGGCCCTGGTGTCCGGACGCGGCTGAGCGGCGGGTCCTGCGGGGGGTGCGGCGCCGTGCCGCACCCCCCGCGGCGCGGGCGGCCG
>NZ_JBHWBW010000091.1:0-21826 GCF_042735675.1 Kitasatospora sp. NPDC059571 | reverse complement strand
CTCCTTCGCCGACGGCCTGGCCGAGACCATCGCCTGGTACCGCGACAACCGCACCTGGTGGGAGCCGCTCAAGGCCCGGGCGGCACTCGCATGACCCGGATCCTCGTCACCGGCGCCGGCGGGATGCTCGGCCGCGACCTGCTGGCCGTCCTCGCCGGGGCCGGCCGACAGGCCACCGCGCTCGACCGGGCCGCGCTCGACGTCACCGACGCCGCCGCCGTCCGCGACGCTGTGGCCGGCCACTCCGTGGTGGTCAACTGCGCCGCCTGGACGGACGTCGACGGTGCCGAGAGCGCGGAGGAGGCCGCCACCGCCGTCAACGGCACCGGCGCCCGCCACCTCGCCCTCGCCTGCCGGGACACCGGCGCCCGGCTGCTGCACGTCTCCACCGACTACGTCCTGCCCGGCGACACCGACCGGCCCTGCCCCGAGTCCGCCGCCACCGGCCCGGTCAACGCCTACGGCCGCTCCAAGCTCGCCGGCGAACGGGCCGTCCTGGAGCTCCTCCCGGACACCGGCTACGTGGTGCGCACCGCCTGGCTGTACGGCGATCACGGCCCCAACTTCGTCGCCACCATGCTCAGGCTCGCCGCCGTCCGCGACACCGTCGACGTGGTCGACGACCAGCACGGCCAGCCCACCTGGGCCCGCGCCCTGGCCGGCCGGCTGCTCGCCCTCGCCGACACCCCGGACGCCCCCGCCGGGATCTACCACGGCACCTCCGCCGGCCGCACCACCTGGCACGGACTCGCCCGCGAGACCTACCGGCAGGCCGGCCTCGACCCCGCGCGCGTCCGCCCCACCACCTCGGCCGCGTTCCCGCGACCCGCCGCCCGGCCCGCCTACAGCGTGCTCGGCCACGACCGCTGGGCCGGCGCCGCACTCGACCCGCTCGGCCCCTGGCAGGACGACCTGGCCCGGGCCCTCGCCGAGCCCGGCCTCGCCGCGCTCGCCGAGACCGCCCGCACCGCCGCCGGACGGGGCCCCGGCACGTGAGACGCACCCTCTCCCGGCTCGCGGGCGCCCTGCCGCCCGGCACCCAGGCGGTCGCCGGCGGCACGGTGGTCATGGGTATCGCCTCCTACGTCCACCTCGGCGTCGCCGGCCACAACCTGACCGTCGGCGCCATGGCCAACGTCTCGGTGCTCTGGACGATCACCATGTCGATCGGCATCGGCCTGTTCTTCCCGATCGAGCAGGAACTCACCCGGATCGTCGCCGCCCGCACCGCACGCGACCGCGGCGCCACGCCCGTGGTCCGCCGGGCCACCGCCCTCACCGCCGCCGTCCTCGGCGCCGTCCTGCTCGCCCTCGGCCTCGCCGCCGACCCGATCGCCGCCGCGCTCTTCCACGGCGACCGCGGTCTGGTCGCGGCCCTCGGCGCCGCCTTCGCCGGCATGGCCGCCAGCTACCTCACCCGCGGCGTGCTGGCCGGCCTCGGCCGCTTCACCGCGTACGGCACCCAGCTGGCCACCGACGGCGCCCTGCGCATCCTCCTGGCCTTCGCCTGCGCCCTGTTCGGACTCCACTCCGACCTCGCGTTCAGCCTGGTGCTCGCCGTCGCCCCGGTCACCGCCGTCCTGCTCACCCTGCCCCCGCTGCTGCGCGGCCTGCGCCCCGGACCGCCGATCGGCTGGCGGGAGCTCTGCGGCGACCTCGGCCTGCTGATCTGCTCCACCCTGTTGGCCCAGCTGGTCGTCAACGCCGTCGTGGTCAGCACCAAGCTGCTGGCGCCCACCGACGCCGCCCTGATCGCCGCGCTGCTCAACGCGCTCGTCCTGGCGCGGGTCCCGCTCTTCGTCTTCGGCTCCCTGCAGGCGTCGCTGCTGAGCGGGCTCTCCACCGCGATCGCCGCCGGCGACCGGGCCGCGTTCGCCCGGATGCTGCGCCGGATCACCACCGTCGTCACCCTGCTGGGCCTGGCCGGCGGCATCCCCGCGGTGCTGCTCGGCCCCTGGCTGATCCAGGTCCTGTTCGCGGCGGAGCCCGTCCTCGGCCCGCTCGACTTCCTGTGGATGTCACTCGGGACCATCGCCTACATGCTCGCGATGATCCTCGGCCAGGCCCTGATGGTGCTCCACCGGCACGCCCAGCAGCTGCTGTGCTGGGTCGCCGGCACCGTGGTGCTCGCCGCGGTCACCTTCGCCCCCGGCGACGTCGCCACGCGTGTGGTCCTCGCCTACGCCCTCGGGTCCGCCGTGACGGTGCTGGGTATGCTGGCCGCGCTGAGGCGGGCCTTCCCCGGCGCAGGCACGTCCGGGTCCGGGCCGGGGGCACAGGACACCGGGCGCGTCGAGGCCGGCTCGCCCGGGCGATGACCGTGCACACCGCAGCCGCACCGACGAACCCGCGACCCCGTGTCGCCCCCGAGCATGGAGTCACCGTGTCCCGTTACGACGACGTCTGGCTGGTGATACCCGCCTACAACGAGGGCGAGGTCATCGCGGACGTGGTGGAGGCCGCGCGCAAGACCTTCCCGCACATCGTGGTCGTCGACGACGGCAGCACGGACGACTCCGCCCGGCACGTCCTGGCCACCGGCGCCCACCTCGTCCGCCACCCGGTCAACCTCGGCCAGGGCGCCGCTCTGCAGACCGGCCTCGCCTACGCGCTGGCCAGGCCCGGCGCCGAGTACTTCGCCACCTTCGACGCGGACGGCCAGCACCAGACCCACGACGTCGAGCGGATGGTCGAACTGCTCCGCGCGGACGCCGCCGACGTCGTCCTCGGGTCGCGCTTCACCGGCGGGTCCGACCAGGTGCCCTGGATCAAGCGGGTCGTCCTGCGGACGGCCGCCACGGTCAGCCCCACCGCCCGCAAACTCGGCCTCACCGACGCCCACAACGGGCTGCGGGTGCTCAACCGGAGGGCCGCGTCCCGGCTCCGGATCACCATGAACGGCATGGCCCACGCATCGGAGATCGTCGGCTTCCTGGCCGGCTCCGACCTGCGGGTCGCCGAGCTGCCGGTCGACATCCTCTACACCGACTACTCGCGCGCCAAGGGCCAGTCCCTGATCAACGGCGTCAACATCCTGTTCGACATCTCGCTCCGGGAGCGCGGCCGCCGATGAAGTACCTCTGGATCCAGCTGCTGCTCATCGCCGGCTCGCTGAGTGTCGCCCTGATGTTCATCCGGCGCTGGAACGCCGCCCACACCCGGGCCTGGAAGCGCATCGCCTTCTCGCTGTTCGTCCTGGCCAACATCTACGCCGTCCTGCGCCCCACCGACGTGACCTGGGTGGCGAACCGGCTGGGCGTCGGCCGCGGCACCGACCTGGTGCTGTACCTGATGGTCATCGCCATGGCCTTCCTCGCCCTCAACACCTACCTGCGCTTCCGCGAGTTGGAGAAGAAGCTCACCGACCTGGCCCGCACCGTGGCCATCAACGAGGGCTCCCGGCTCAACAACGAGCGGTTCGACCCGGAGGTCGCGCCGGCCGCCGACGCGGGCCTCGCGGACGCCGGCGAGGGGTCGGTGCGATGACCGCCTTCGACGTCATGCTGCCGTACTACGGCGACGTCGCCCTGATGCAGGCCGCGGTCCGCAGCGTGCTCGCCCAGGACGACCCCGACTTCCGGCTGACCGTGGTCGACGACGGGCGCGAGCCCGGCGTGCCCGAGTGGTTCGCCGCCCTCGGCGACGACCGGGTCCGCTACCTGCGCAACGAGCGGAACCTCGGGATCACCGCCAACTTCCAGCGGTGCGTGGAGCTCTCCCGCGCCGACCACGTGGTGATCATGGGCTGCGACGACCTCATGCACCCCGGCTACCTGTCGGCGGTCCGGGCCGCGCTCGCCGCGCACCCGCAGGCCGGCATGGTCCAGCCCGGCGTCGAGGTCATCGACGGCAGCGGCGCGGTGGTCTCCGGCCTCGTCGACACCACCAAGCGCCGGCTGTACGCGCCGTCGGTGCAGGGGCGCCGGCTGCTCGGCGGCGAGGAGCTCGCCACCAGCGTGCTGCGCGGCAACTGGCTCTACTTCCCATCGATCTGCTGGCGGGGCGAGGCCCTGCGGGAGGTCAACTTCCGCGACGGCCTGTCGGTGATCCAGGACCTCGCCCTGGTGGTGGACCTGCTGGAGCGCGGCGAGCAGCTGCTGGTGGACAACACCGCCACGGTCTTCCAGTACCGCCGCCACGCGGTGAGCGAGTCCTCCGTCCAGGCGTTCTCCGGCACCCGCTTCACCGAGGCCGAGCGCTACTTCGCCGAGGTCGCCGAGCGGATGGCGGCCCGCGGCTGGCACCGCGCCGCCGCGGCCGCCCGCTTCCACAGCGCCTCCCGCCTGCACGCGCTCACCATGCTGCCCGGGGCGCTGCGGCGCGGACAGCGCGACGGCGCCCGCCGGCTGGCCCGGCACGCCTTCGGCCGCTAGTCCGCCGGGGAGTCCCGCCACCGGCGGACACGCCGACCCGATTGGCGTCGGACCTGCTCCGTATGGCAGTATGTCCAAGTTGCTCGGTTGAGTGCCGATGCTGCGCGCCTCCCGCCGGGAGGACCGGAAGCGAGTCCCATGTACTCGTCGTTCCCGTGATGGCCGTTCATACGTCCGCGTTCACCGCTTCTGCGGTGCTCGTGTGGGCGTAGTGGTGTGTAAGCGACACCGCGGCAGCTGCGGGGCGGACGTACGGGAATCTTCCGGGAAGCGTGGGCGGGGCCTCGACCCGGCGCCTGGTGGGTGCAAGACCTCACCGATCGAGAGCGGGACCGAAGAGGGCTTACCTCTTTGGTTTTTTGCGAGCGGCAGGGCGACACGCCCGACCGCGGGGGTCGGAGAGGGTAACCACCCGGGGGCACCGCCGGACCAGTCCACCCGGACGAATCCGGTCGCAGAAGCAGCAGACCACAGAAGGACTACTGAGTAGCCATGGCGGGACAGAAGATCCGCATCCGGCTCAAGGCCTACGACCACGAGGTCATCGACTCCTCGGCGAAGAAGATCGTCGAGACGGTGATTCGTACTGGTGCGCAGGTCGCGGGCCCGGTGCCGCTGCCCACTGAGAAGAACGTGTACTGCGTCATCCGCTCGCCGCACAAGTACAAGGACTCGCGCGAGCACTTCGAGATGCGTACTCACAAGCGTCTGATCGACATCCTCGACCCCACGCCGAAGACGGTTGACTCGCTCATGCGTCTCGACCTGCCGGCCGGTGTCGACATCGAGATCAAGCTCTGAGAGGCGCACCGAAGATGGCTAAGCAGATTAAGGGCATCCTGGGCGAGAAGCTCGGCATGACCCAGGTCTGGGACGAGAACAACCGGGTCGTCCCGGTGACCGTCGTCAAGGCCGGGCCGAATGTCGTGACCCAGGTCCACACCGCCGACAGCCCGGCCGGCTACGACGCCGTCCAGATCGGCTTCGGCGAGATCGACCCCCGCAAGGTGAACAAGCCCCTCGCGGGCCACTTCGCCAAGGCCGGTGTCACCCCGCGCCGCCACCTGGTCGAGCTGCGTACCTCGGACGCGTCCGAGTACACCCTGGGCCAGGAGATCACCGCCGAGCTGTTCGAGGCGGGTGTCAAGGTCGACGTGACCGGCACCTCCAAGGGCAAGGGCTTCGCCGGTGTCATGAAGCGTCACAACTTCAAGGGCCTCGGCGCCGGTCACGGCACCCAGCGCAAGCACCGCTCGCCCGGTTCCATCGGTGGCTGCGCCACCCCGGGCCGCGTGTTCAAGGGCCTGCGCATGGCGGGTCGGATGGGCCACGAGCGTGTGACCACCCAGAACCTGACCGTGCACGCGGTCGACGCGGAGAAGGGCCTGCTGCTCATCAAGGGCGCTGTCCCCGGCCCGAACGGCGGCCTCGTCCTCGTCCGCACCGCGGCGAAGGGGCTGTGAAGGATATGACCACCATTGACATCCTGTCGCCGGCCGGCGACAAGGCCGGCAGCCTCGAGCTGCCCGCCGAGATCTTCGACGCCAAGGTCAGCGTTCCGCTGATGCACCAGGTCGTCGTGGCGCAGCTCGCTGCTGCTCGCCAGGGCACCCACAAGGCGAAGAACCGTGGCGAGGTCCGCGGCGGCGGCAAGAAGCCGTACCGCCAGAAGGGCACCGGCCGCGCCCGTCAGGGCTCGACCCGCGCGCCGCAGTTCGCCGGTGGTGGCGTCGTGCACGGTCCCGTGCCGCGCGACTACTCGCAGCGGACCCCGAAGAAGATGATCGCCGCCGCCCTGCGCGGTGCGCTCACCGACCGGGCCCGCCACGAGCGCATTCACGTCATCACTGCCGTGACCGCGACCGAGACGCCGTCGACCAAGGCCGCCAAGGGCCTGTTCGGCAAGATCACCGAGCGCAAGAACGTCCTCCTGGTCGTCGAGCGCGAGGACGAGCTGGGCCTGCTGTCCGCTCGCAACCTGCCGAACGTGCACATCCTGGACGCCGGCCAGCTGAACACCTACGACGTGCTCGTCTCCGACGATGTGGTCTTCACCCAGGCCGCCTTCGAGCGTTTCGTGGCCGGTCCGGCCGCGTCCGCCAAGGCTGTTGCCTCTGAGGGCGAGCTCGAAGGGAGCGCCGCCTGATGGCGAACGAGATCACGAGCAAGACGTTCACGGACCCCCGTGACGTCCTGATCAAGCCGGTCATCTCCGAGAAGAGCTACTCGCTCCTCGACGAGAACAAGTACACGTTCGTCGTGGCTCCCGGTGCCAACAAGACCCAGATCAAGCAGGCCGTCGAGGCGGTCTTCTCGGTCAAGGTCGAGGCCGTCAACACGCTGAACCGCCAGGGCAAGCGCAAGCGCTCCCGCACCGGTTTCGGCAAGCGCAAGGACACCAAGCGCGCCATCGTGACGCTGGCCGAGGGCAACCGCATCGACATCTTCGGTGGTCCGGTCTCCGCCTGACGGAGAACGTGATCGTCGTTAAGGACGAGGACGAAAATGGGTATCCGCAAGTACAAGCCGACTACGCCGGGCCGTCGTGGCTCCAGCGTGGCCGACTTCGTCGAAATCACGCGGTCCACGCCGGAGAAGTCGCTGGTTCGCCCGCTGCACAGCAAGGGCGGCCGTAACAACGCCGGTCGTGTCACCGCCCGCCACCAGGGTGGCGGTCACAAGCGCGCCTACCGCGTGATCGACTTCCGTCGTCACGACAAGGACGGCGTGCCGGCCAAGGTCGCTCACATCGAGTACGACCCCAACCGCACCGCGCGCATCGCGCTCCTGCACTACGCGGACGGCGAGAAGCGCTACATCATCGCCCCCCGCGGCGTCGCGCAGGGTGACCGGATCGAGAACGGCCCCGGGGCCGACATCAAGCCGGGCAACAACCTGCCGCTGCGCAACATCCCGGTCGGTACCACCATCCACGCGGTGGAGCTGCGTCCCGGTGGCGGTGCCAAGATGGCCCGCTCCGCCGGTTCCGGCATCCAGCTGCTCGCCCGTGAGGGTCGCATGGCGCACCTGCGCATGCCCTCCGGTGAGATCCGCCTGGTGGACGCGCGCTGCCGCGCGACCGTCGGCGAGGTCGGCAACGCCGAGCAGTCGAACATCAACTGGGGCAAGGCCGGCCGTATGCGCTGGAAGGGCGTCCGCCCGACCGTGCGTGGTGTCGCCATGAACCCGATCGACCACCCGCACGGTGGTGGTGAGGGTAAGACCTCCGGTGGTCGCCACCCGGTCTCGCCGTGGGGCAAGCCCGAGGGCCGTACCCGTCGCCCGAACAAGGCGTCGGACAAGCTCATCGTGCGCCGCCGCAAGACCAACAAGAAGCGCTAGGAGCAGGTCAGATGCCGCGCAGTCTCAAGAAGGGCCCCTTCATCGACGACCACCTTCAGAAGAAGGTGGACGTGCAGAACGAGGCGGGCACGCAGAACGTCATCAAGACCTGGTCCCGTCGTTCCGTGATCTCCCCGGCCATGCTGGGCCACACGATCGCGGTTCACGATGGCCGCAAGCACGTCCCGGTGTTCGTCACCGAGTCGATGGTCGGCCACAAGCTCGGCGAGTTCGCTCCCACGCGCACCTTCAAGGGGCACGTGAAGGAAGACCGCAAGTCGAAGCGTCGCTAATCGCTTCCGAGCTGTAGCGCCAGAACGACTTAAGTGACTTACTCCATTAAGGGGACAACCATGGAAGCCAGGGCCCAGGCGCGGTACATCCGCGTCACGCCCATGAAGGCCCGCCGCGTGGTGGACCTCATCCGTGGCCTGAACGCCACGGAGGCCCAGGCCGTCCTGCGTTTCGCTCCGCAGGCCGCCACCGTGCCGGTCGGCAAGGTGCTCGACAGCGCCATTGCCAACGCCGCACACAACTACAACCACTCCAACGTGGACGACCTCTACATCTCTGAGGCGTACGTTGACGAGGGCCCGACCCTGAAGCGGTTCCGTCCGCGCGCCCAGGGCCGTGCCTACCGGATCCGCAAGCGGACCAGCCACATCACCGTGGTCGTCAGCAGCAAGGAAGGGACCCGGTAATGGGCCAGAAGGTTAACCCGCACGGGTTCCGCCTCGGCATCAGCACGGACTTCAAGTCCCGCTGGTACGCCGACAAGCTGTACAAGGACTACGTCAAGGAAGACGTTGCCATTCGTCGCATGATGACGAAGGGCATGGAGCGCGCCGGCATCTCCAAGGTCGAGATCGAGCGCACCCGCGACCGCGTCCGCGTCGACATCCACACCGCTCGCCCCGGCATCGTCATCGGCCGGCGCGGCACCGAGGCCGACCGCATCCGCGGCGACCTCGAGAAGCTGACCGGCAAGCAGGTCCAGCTGAACATCCTCGAGGTCAAGAACCCCGAGCTGGACGCCCAGCTCGTGGCTCAGGGCGTCGCGGAGCAGCTGTCCTCCCGCGTCTCCTTCCGCCGTGCCATGCGCAAGTCGATGCAGGGCACCATGAAGTCCGGCGCCAAGGGCATCAAGGTCCAGTGCTCCGGTCGTCTCGGCGGCGCCGAGATGAGCCGTTCGGAGTTCTACCGCGAGGGCCGTGTGCCGCTGCACACCCTCCGCGCGAACGTCGACTACGGCTTCTTCGAGGCCAAGACCACCTTCGGCCGTATCGGCGTGAAGGTCTGGATCTACAAGGGCGACGTCAAGAACATCGCCGAGGTCCGCGCTGAGAACGCCGCTGCCCGCTCGGGCAACCGCCCGGCCCGTCCCGAGGGTGGTCGTCCCGCCCGCGGTGGCGAGCGCCGTGGTGGCGAGCGCGGTGGCCGTGGCCGTCGTCCCGCCGCCGAGGCCCCCGCGGCCGCTGCGGTCGAGGCTCCGGCTGCCGAGAACACCGGAACGGAGGCCTGACCCCCATGCTGATCCCCCGTAGGGTCAAGCACCGCAAGCAGCACCACCCGAAGCGTCGCGGCGCTTCGAAGGGCGGCACCGAGCTGGCGTTCGGCCAGTTCGGCATCCAGGCCGTGACCCCGGCCTACGTGACGAACCGTCAGATCGAGTCCGCTCGTATCGCGATCACCCGTCACATCCGCCGTGGCGGCAAGGTCTGGATCAACATCTACCCGGACCGCCCGCTCACCAAGAAGCCGGCCGAGACCCGCATGGGTTCCGGTAAGGGTTCGCCGGAGTGGTGGATCGCGAACGTGCACCCGGGTCGGGTCATGTTCGAGCTGTCGTACCCGAACGAGAAGGTTGCTCGCGAGGCGCTCACCCGCGCCGCGCACAAGCTGCCGATGAAGTGCCGGATCGTCCGGCGCGAGGACGGTGAGAGCTGATGTCGGCCGCTACCAAGGCTGCTGAGCTTCGTCAGCTGGACAACGAGGGCCTCGTTGCCAAGCTGCGTGAGGCCAAGGAGGAGCTGTTCAACCTCCGCTTCCAGGCGGCGACCGGGCAGCTCGACAACCACGGCCGGCTCAAGCTGGTCCGTAAGGACATCGCGCGGATCTACACCCTGATGCGCGAGCGCGAGCTGGGCATCGAGACGGTGGAGAACGCCTGATGACTGAGAACACCAACGAGACGCGCGGTTTCCGCAAGACCCGTGAGGGTCTCGTCGTCAGCGACAAGATGGACAAGACCGTCGTCGTCGCCGTCGAGGACCGCGTCAAGCACGCGCTGTACGGCAAGGTCATCCGCCGTACCAACAAGCTGAAGGCGCACGACGAGCAGAACGCGTGCGGTGTCGGCGACCGTGTCCTCCTCATGGAGACCCGGCCGCTGTCCGCGACGAAGCGCTGGCGCGTCGTCGAGATCCTCGAGAAGGCCAAGTAACGAAGCCGATGAGGTACGGCCGTATGTGCTCGATGCAGCGATGTGATCGAGTGAGCAGCGGCCGGCCCGTCGACTCTCGTTGACGATCAGGAGAAAGCTGTGATCCAGCAGGAGTCGCGACTGCGCGTCGCCGACAACACGGGTGCCAAGGAGATTCTCTGCATCCGCGTTCTCGGTGGCTCCGGTCGCCGCTACGCCGGTATCGGGGACGTCATCGTCGCCACCGTCAAGGACGCGATCCCCGGCGGTTCGGTGAAGAAGGGCGACGTCGTCAAGTGCGTCATCGTCCGCACCGTCAAGGAGCGCCGTCGTCCGGATGGCTCGTACATCCGCTTCGACGAGAACGCCGCGGTCGTTCTGAAGAACGCCGACGGTGACCCCCGTGGTACCCGCATCTTCGGCCCCGTGGGCCGCGAGCTGCGTGACAAGAAGTTCATGAAGATCATCTCGCTGGCGCCGGAGGTGCTCTAACCCATGGCGAACAGCATGAAGATCAAGAAGGGTGACCTGGTCCAGGTCATCACCGGCAAGGACAAGGGCAAGCAGGGCAAGGTCATCCAGGCCCTCCCCGCCGAGAACAAGGTCCTCGTCGAGGGTGTCAACCGGGTCAAGAAGCACACCAAGCCGGGCCCCGGCACCCAGGGTGGCATCGTGACCGTCGAGGCCCCGGTGCACGTCTCCAACGTCCAGCTGGTCGTGGAGAAGGATGGCAAGAAGGTCGTCACCCGCGTCGGCTACCGCTTCGACGACCAGGGCAACAAGATCCGCGTTGCCAAGCGGACCGGTGAGGACATCTGATGTCTGAGACGACTGTTGAGAAGGTGGCCCCCCGCCTCAAGGAGCGTTACAACTCCGAGGTCAAGGGCCAGCTGCAGGAGCAGTTCTCGTACGAGAACGTCATGCTGATCCCCGGCCTGGTCAAGGTCGTGGTCAACATGGGTGTCGGCGAGGCCGCCCGTGACAGCAAGCTGATCGAAGGCGCGATCAAGGACCTGACCGCGATCACCGGCCAGAAGCCGGCCGTGACCAAGGCCCGCAAGTCCATCGCGCAGTTCAAGCTGCGCGAGGGTCAGCCGATCGGCGCCCACGTCACCCTCCGTGGTGACCGCATGTGGGAGTTCGTGGACCGTCTGGTGTCGCTGGCGCTGCCGCGTATCCGTGACTTCCGCGGCCTCTCGCCCAAGCAGTTCGACGGCCGTGGCAACTACACCTTCGGTCTTACCGAGCAGGTCATGTTCCACGAGATCGACCAGGACAAGGTCGACCGTCAGCGCGGTATGGACATCACCGTCGTGACCACCGCTCAGACCGACGATGAGGGCCGGGCGCTCCTGCGCGCTCTGGGCTTCCCGTTCAAGGAGGCGTGAGCCATGGCGAAGAAGGCCCTGATCGCAAAGGCCGAGCGCAAGCCGAAGTTCGCTGTCCGGGCGTACACCCGGTGCCAGCGCTGCGGCCGTCCGCACTCGGTGTACCGCAAGTTCGGCCTGTGCCGTGTGTGCCTCCGTGAGATGGCGCACCGCGGCGAGCTGCCGGGCGTGACCAAGAGCTCCTGGTAGTCCAGGCGCCCTAGGCACACCATCGCGAAGCAGTGTGCCCGGCCCCGCACTTTTGGGCTTCCGTTCGGAATCCCGTAAGGTAGTGGGGTCGGGCCCCTGCCGCGGCATCTCCACAGGTGCTCGCGGCTCTCGTGTGAGGGCTCGCAACCCAGTCTTACTACGTCGCAGGTCCCCTGCGCTTGTGCCCCTTTCGCACTCCTCAGAGTGCGCGGAGGGGGACCTGGTGCGGAGAAACCACGGCGAGAGAGGCCTGAGGCCACCATGACCATGACCGACCCCATCGCAGACATGCTCACGCGTCTGCGTAACGCGAACTCGGCGTACCACGACTCCGTCGTGATGCCGTCGAGCAAGATCAAGGCGCACGTCGCCGAGATCCTGCAGCAGGAGGGGTACATCTCCTCCTACAAGGTTGAGGAGCCCGTTGAGGGCGAGGTCGGCAAGAAGCTGACCATCGAGCTCAAGTTCGGCCCCAACCGTGAGCGCTCCATCGCCGGCATCAAGCGCATCAGCAAGCCGGGTCTGCGTGTTTACGCAAAGTCCACCAACCTGCCGAAGGTTCTCGGCGGCCTGGGCGTGGCGATCATCTCCACGTCCTCCGGCCTCCTGACCGACAAGCAGGCCGCCAAGAAGGGCGTAGGCGGAGAAGTTCTCGCCTACGTCTGGTAATTCGGGAAACGGAGGTACAGCAATGTCGCGCATTGGACGGCTGCCCATCCCGGTTCCCGCCGGCGTGGACGTCACCATCGAGGGCCAGGCGGTTTCGGTGAAGGGCCCCAAGGGCTCCCTCACCCACATCGTCGCCGCGCCGATCGAGATCGGCAAGGGCGAGGACGGCACGCTCATCGTGTCGCGCCCGAACGACGAGCGTCAGTCGAAGGCCCTGCACGGCCTGAGCCGCACGCTGGTGGCGAACATGATCACCGGCGTGACCCAGGGCTACCGCAAGTCGCTGGAGATCAGCGGCGTCGGTTACCGCGTTGCCGCGAAGGGCTCCGACATGGAGTTCTCCCTCGGCTACAGCCACCCGATCCTGGTCCCCGCGCCGGAGGGCATCTCCTTCGTCGTCGAGTCGCCCACCAAGTTCCACGTGGACGGCATCGACAAGCAGAAGGTCGGCGAGGTCGCTGCCAAGATCCGCAAGCTGCGCAAGCCCGACCCGTACAAGGCCAAGGGCGTCAAGTACGCGGGCGAGGTCATCCGCCGCAAGGTCGGAAAGAGTGGTAAGTAAGCGATGAGCGTCTCTGTCAAGATCGGCAAGGGCAACGCCTACAAGAACGCCGCCCGCAAGCGCCGCGCCATCCGCGTTCGCAAGCGCGTCACCGGCACCGAGGTGCGTCCGCGCCTCGTTGTGACGCGTTCGAACCGCCACATGGTCGCCCAGGTCATCGACGACGCCAAGGGTCACACCCTGGCGTCGGCGTCCACCCTCGACGTGTCCATCCGCGGCACCGAGGGCGACAAGACCGAGCTGGCCAAGAAGGTCGGGAGCCTGGTCGCCGAGCGCGCCAAGGCCGCCGGCATCGAGTCGGTCGTCTTCGACCGCGCGGGCAACCGGTACGCCGGCCGCATCGCCGCCCTGGCGGACGCGGCCCGTGAGGCCGGGCTCGACTTCTAAGCCGCTCGTCGGCTCTGTCGACGGACGTAAACGAGAGAGGTAATTCCAATGGCTGGACCCCAGCGCCGCGGCAGCGGCGCCGGCGGCGGCACCGGTGGCGAGCGGCGCGACCGTAAGCGTGACGACCGGGGCAACGCTCCCGCCGTCGAGAAGACTGCTTACGTCGAGCGCGTGGTCGCGATCAACCGTGTCGCCAAGGTTGTCAAGGGTGGTCGTCGCTTCAGCTTCACCGCGCTGGTCGTGGTGGGCGACGCTGACGGCACCGTGGGTGTCGGTTACGGCAAGGCGAAGGAGGTTCCGGCCGCCATCGCCAAGGGCGTTGAGGAGGCCAAGAAGAACTTCTTCAAGGTCCCCCGTATCCAGGGCACCATCCCGCACCCCATCCAGGGCGAGAAGGCGGCCGGCGTCGTGCTGCTGAAGCCGGCGTCCCCCGGTACCGGTGTTATCGCCGGTGGCCCGGTGCGTGCCGTCCTCGAGTGCGCCGGCGTTCACGACATCCTGTCGAAGTCGCTCGGCTCGGACAACGCGATCAACATCGTGCACGCCACCGTGGCTGCTCTGAAGGGCCTCGTGCGCCCCGAGGAGATCGCCGCCCGTCGTGGTCTGCCGCTGGAGGACGTCGCGCCCGCCGCTCTGCTGCGGGCCCGTGCCGCGGGGGTGGGTGCCTGATGGCCCGCCTCAAGGTCACGCAGACCAAGTCCTACATCGGTAGCAAGCAGAACCACCGTGACACCCTGCGCTCGCTCGGCCTCAAGCGGCTGAACGACACCGTGGTGAAGGAGGACCGCCCGGAGATCCGCGGCATGGTCCACACCGTTCGTCACCTCGTCACGGTCGAGGAGGTGGACTGACATGGCGGACTCGCCGATCAAGATCCACAACCTGCGGCCCGCCCCCGGCGCCAAGACCGAGAAGACCCGTGTGGGTCGCGGTGAGGGTTCCAAGGGTAAGACCGCCGGTCGTGGTACCAAGGGCACCAAGGCCCGTTACCAGGTTCCGCAGCGCTTCGAGGGTGGCCAGATGCCCCTCCACATGCGCCTGCCGAAGCTGAAGGGCTTCAAGAACCCGGCCCACAAGCAGTTCCAGGTCGTGAACCTGGACCGCCTGGCCGAGCTCTACCCGAACGGTGGCGAGGTCACCGTGTCCGACCTGGTGGCCAAGGGTGCCGTTCGCAAGAACGAGCTCGTCAAGGTCCTGGGCCAGGGCGAGGTCTCGGTCGCGCTGCAGGTGACGGTCGACGCCGTCTCCGCCTCGGCCGCCGAGAAGATCGCCGCTGCCGGCGGCTCCGTCACCGAGCTCATCTGAGCTCGTTGACCCCAGCGGGCCCGTACCTCTTCCGGGAGGTGCGGGCCCGCTTCGCTTTACCGGGGTTTTCCTCGGCGTACGAATCTGACGTGTGCTCAACACCGGCCAAAACCGGGCATCACGGCTCCCGCCCCGCGGATCACGCCGGGCCGCGCTTCACCGGCGTTGCCGCACACTGTTAGAGTCCCTGGAGTTCCCTTGTACGCTGCGGGCCAGACGTGCCCGTACGGGAGCCGTGAGACCCCACACCCCCATCAGGACCGACCCTCCCGCCGTTACCGTGCGGGAGGCGCAGGAGGCACCGTGCTCAGTGCGTTCGCGCGGGCGTTCCAGACGCCCGACCTGCGCAAGAAGCTGCTGTTCACGCTGGGCATCATGGTGCTGTTCCGGCTGGGCGCGCACATTCCGATTCCGGGCGTCAACTTCGTCGCGGTCAACCAGTGCATCAAGGACACGAAGTCCAACGGGCTCTTCGGCCTGGTGAACCTGTTCAGCGGCAATGCGCTGCTGCAGCTGACGATCTTCGCGCTCGGCATCATGCCGTACATCACGGCCAGCATCATCCTCCAGCTCCTCACCGTGGTCATCCCGCGGCTCGAGGCGCTGAAGAAGGAGGGCCAGGCCGGTACGGCGAAGATCACCCAGTACACCCGCTACCTGACCATCGCGCTCGCCGTGCTCCAGGGCACCGGCATCGTGGCGACGGCCTCCAGCGGAGCGCTGTTCTCGGGCTGCTCCGTGGCCGGCGAGGTCGTGCCGGACACCGGCGTCTTCCGGGTGGCCACCATGGTCATCACGATGACCGCCGGCACCACCGTCATCATGTGGCTCGGTGAGCTCATCACCGACCGCGGCATCGGCAACGGCATGTCGATCCTGATCTTCACCTCCATCGCGGCGGGCTTCCCGGGCTCGATGTGGGCGATCAAGCAGTCCGGCAAGATCGGCGGCGGCTGGGTCGAGTTCTTCAGCGTCATCGCGATCGGTGTGATCGTCGTCTGCCTGGTCATCTTCGTGGAGCAGGCCCAGCGCCGGATCCCGGTGCAGTACGCGAAGCGCATGATCGGCCGCCGCGCGTTCGGCGGCACCTCGACCTACATCCCGCTCAAGGTCAACCAGGCCGGTGTGATCCCGGTCATCTTCGCGTCGTCGCTGCTCTACATCCCGGCCCTGGTCGTCCAGCTCACCAACAGCCAGTCCGGCTGGGCGCTGTGGATCAAGGGCCACTTCGTCAAGGGTGACCACCCGATCTACATGGCCACCTACTTCGTCCTGATTGTCTTCTTCGCCTTCTTCTACGTGGCTATCTCGTTCAACCCCGAAGAAGTTGCCGACAATATGAAGAAGTATGGTGGGTTCATCCCGGGCATCCGGGCCGGCCGGCCGACGGCCGAGTACCTGAACTACGTGCTCACCCGTATCACGTGGCCAGGATCGTTCTACCTGGGCCTTATCGCGCTGATCCCGATGATCGCCCTGGTTGCCTTCAACGCGAACCAGAACTTCCCGTTCGGCGGCACCAGCGTTCTCATCGTCGTCGGCGTCGGACTCGAAACTGTGAAGCAGATCGAGAGCCAGCTCCAGCAGCGCAATTACGAAGGGTTCCTCCGCTGATGCGTATCGTCCTCGTCGGACCTCCCGGGGCCGGGAAGGGTACTCAGGCGCACGTGCTCGCCAAGACCCTGTCCATCCCGCACATCTCCACCGGTGACCTGTTCCGCGCCAACATCAGCCAGGGCACCCCGCTGGGGCTCGAGGCCAAGGCGTACATGGACGCGGGTCGCCTGGTACCGGATGAGGTCACCATCGGCATGGCCAAGGACCGGATGCTGCAGCCGGACGCCGCCCGCGGCTTCCTGCTCGACGGCTTCCCGCGCAACCTGGGCCAGGCCAAGGCTCTGGACGAGATCCTCGCCGAGCAGGGCATCGTCCTGGACGGCGTGCTCGACCTGGAGGTCCCCGAGGACGAGGTCGTCAAGCGCATCGCCGGTCGCCGGCTGTGCCGCAACGACGGCAGCCACGTGTACCACGTGGTGTACAACCCGCCGAAGACCGAGGGCGTCTGCGACGAGTGCGGCGGCGAGCTGTACCAGCGCTCCGACGACACCGAGGAGGCCGTGCGGGTCCGGCTGGAGGAGTACCACTCCAAGACGGAGCCGATCATCGGCTACTACGCCGACCAGGGCCTGCTGGTCACCATCTCCGCCCTCGGCAAGGTGGACGAGGTGACCGAGCGCGCGGTCGGCGCACTGGAGCAGAAGAAGAGCGCCTGAGACGGTCCGCAACGGCCGGGAAGCCCCTCTGCGGGGCCTCCCGGCCGTTGGGGCGTCGTACGGTGGTAGCGAGTGCACGGCCGCCCGGCAAGGACCGGGCGGCGTCCGACAGTGGAAGGCGTGACCAGATGGTGGAGATCAAGACCCCCGAGCAGATCGCGAAGATGCGGGCGGCCGGGCTGGTCGTCGCCGAGGCGCTGAAGGCCTGCCGGGAGGCGGTCGCTCCGGGAATCACCACCCAGGAGCTCAACGACATCGCGGACAAGGTGATCACCGACCACGGCGCCACCTCGAACTTCCGGGCCCACCACGGCGGCCTGTGGTTCCCCGGCGTGATCTGCGCCTCGGTGAACAACGAGATCGTCCACGGCATCCCCGGCGACCGGGCGCTGCAGGAGGGCGACCTGATCTCCATCGACTGCGGCGCCATCCTGGACGGCTGGCACGGCGACGCCGCCATCACGGTGGCCGTCGGCGAGGCGGCCCCCGAGCACGTGCTGCTGAGCAAGGTGACCGAGGGCTCGATGTGGGCCGGCATCGCCCACATGAAGAAGGGCAACCGGCTGGTCGACGTCTCGCGGTCGATCGAGTCCTTCATCCGCCGCCAGCAGCTGCCGCCCAAGGGCAAGTGGGGGATCGTCGAGGGCTACGGCGGCCACGGCATCGGCACCGCGATGCACATGGAGCCGCACGTGCTGAACTACGTCGCCGGCCGGGGCAAGGGCCCCAAGCTGATCCCCGGCACGGTGCTCGCCATCGAGCCGATGGTGACGCTCGGCACCCCGCACTCCACGGTGCTGGAGGACGACTGGACGGTCGTCACCGACGACGGCACCTGGGCCTCGCACTGGGAGCACTCGGTGGCCGTCACCGAGCAGGGCCCGCTGGTGCTGACCGCCTTCGACGGCGGCCGCGCCGAGCTCGCCCGGCTCGGGGTCACCGCCGCGCCGGACCCGCTGGGCTAGCCCCCCGCGTACGGCCGGGGCCTGGAGGTTTCGTCCTCCGGGCCCTTTGTCCTATTTTTGTGTCGGACAGCGGCTACCAAGGAGAAGAGAGAACAGTGCTCAAGGGGTTCCGGGACTTTCTGATGCGCGGCAACGTCATCGACCTCGCGGTCGGTGTGGTGATCGGTGCCGCCTTCACGGCCGTGGTGACCGGCTTCGTGTCGGCCTTCCTCACCCCGCTGGTGGGTGTCGTGGTCGGGGCCGCCGGCGACTTCGGCAACTACAAGGCCAACCTCGGCGGAGTGATCTTCCCGTACGGGCAGTTCCTCAACGTCCTGATCGCCTTCGTCATGACCGCCGCGGTGCTCTACTTCTGCGTGGTCCTGCCGGTGACCAAGGCCACCGCGCGCTACATGCCGAAGAAGCCGGCCACGCCGAAGCGGCCCTGCCCGGAGTGCCTGACCGAGATCCCCCAGGCCGCCCGCCGCTGCTCGGCCTGCACCGCCGAGGTCCAGCCGCTGGTGCCTGCACCGCTGAAGTACTGAGCGTGACCGGGTGGGCCGTTTTGGCGTCCGCTTGGGGCCTGTCGTAGACTGATGCGTCGGCTCACTCGTAGCGTGCTTCGGCACGTCCTCTTCCCGACGGGACCCGCAAGGGATCGTCCCGGCAGGGGTGGGGTGGACCCAGGCTCGCACGAGCGTGCCGCATGCGGTAGCCGGCCCCGGAAGGTGGATCTCGCAGTTCATGGCAAAGAAGCAAGGCGCCATTGAGATCGAGGGCACCGTGATCGAGTCTCTTCCGAACGCCATGTTCAAGGTCGAGCTGCAGAACGGTCACAAGGTCCTCGCGCACATCAGCGGAAAGATGCGGATGCACTACATCCGTATCCTCCCGGACGACCGGGTCGTGGTGGAGCTCAGCCCCTATGACCTGACGCGTGGCCGGATCGTCTACCGCTACAAGTAGAACAACCGTCAGATCGAGACCCGGAGAACCTGAAACATGAAGGTCAAGCCGAGCGTCAAGAAGATCTGCGACAAGTGCAAGGTGATCCGCCGTCACGGCCGGGTCATGGTGATCTGCGACAACCTGCGCCACAAGCAGCGCCAGGGCTGATCTTCCGCATTTCTCGTAGTACTTCGCGCGACGCGCACAACGTCATACGCGGGCTGCCCGATCCGTCCCAGTGACGGACTGCCACCCCCGGTCAGAGGCCGGGGCTCCCTCGCCGAGAGGCGACGGAGTAGGCCGTTCGCAAGACCTCTGAAGAACCACAGGAGCCATGAATGGCACGCCTCGCCGGCGTTGATCTCCCCCGCGAGAAGCGGATCGAGATCGCCCTCACCTACGTGTACGGCATCGGTCGCACCCGCGCCCAGCAGACCCTCGCCGAGACCGGCGTGAGCGCGGACATCCGCGTTCGCGACATCTCCGAGGAAGACCTCATCAAGCTGCGCGAGTACATCGACGCCAACTACAAGGTGGAGGGTGACCTCCGCCGTGAGGTCGCCGCCGACATCCGCCGCAAGGTCGAGATCGGCTGCTACGAGGGCCTGCGCCACCGTCGCGGTCTGCCCGTCCGCGGCCAGCGCACCCACACCAACGCGCGTACCCGCAAGGGCCCGCGTCGCGCGATTGCCGGCAAGAAGAAGCCGGGCAAGAAGTAGTCCGTCCCGTAACCGGACATCCCTCCGGCCCGCGGGTTAGCGGACCGACCACCTCAGTAGGAGAACAGACTTATGCCCCCCAAGGGTCGTCAGGCTGCCGGCGCGAAGAAGATCCGCCGCAAGGAGAAGAAGAACGTCGCTCACGGGCACGCCCACATCAAGAGCACGTTCAACAACACCATCGTTTCGATCACCGACCCCTCGGGCAACGTGATCTCCTGGGCCTCTGCCGGCCACGTCGGCTTCAAGGGCTCGCGCAAGTCCACCCCGTTCGCCGCGCAGATGGCCGCCGAGGCCGCCGCGCGTCGTGCGCAGGAGCACGGCATGCGCAAGGTCGACGTCTTCGTGAAGGGTCCGGGCTCCGGCCGCGAGACCGCGATCCGCTCCCTCCAGGCCACCGGCCTCGAGGTCGGCTCCATCCAGGACGTCACCCCCACCCCGCACAACGGCTGCCGTCCGCCGAAGCGCCGCCGCGTCTGACGCTGTAGCGCGCCCGTCGTTCGTGCGTCGGCCTCCCGCCTGGTGCGGGAGGCCGTACGCTTGAGTCCATCGGCATCAAATAGTGGGTGCCGAAGACAACTGGAGGAACACCTCTCATGCTGATCGCTCAGCGTCCCTCGCTGACCGAAGAGGTCGTCGACGAATTCCGCTCGCGGTTCGTGATCGAGCCGCTGGAGCCGGGCTTCGGCTACACCCTCGGCAACTCGCTCCGCCGCACGCTCCTCTCCTCGATCCCCGGCGCTGCTGTCACCAGCATCCGGATCGACGGTGTCCTGCACGAGTTCACCACCGTGCCGGGCGTCAAGGAGGACGTGACCGACCTCATCCTCAACATCAAGCAGCTGGTCGTCTCCTCGGAGCACGACGAGCCGGTCGTGATGTACCTGCGCAAGCAGGGCCCCGGTGTGGTCACCGCCGCCGACATCGCCCCGCCGGCCGGTGTCGAGGTGCACAACCCCGAGCTCGTCCTCGCCACGCTCAACGGCAAGGGCAAGCTGGAGATGGAGCTGACCGTCGAGCGCGGTCGCGGCTACGTCTCCGCCGTCCAGAACAAGGCCTCCGGCCAGGAGATCGGCCGCATCCCGGTCGACTCGATCTACAGCCCCGTGCTGAAGGTCACCTACAAGGTCGAGGCCACCCGTGTCGAGCAGCGGACCGACTTCGACAAGCTCATCGTCGACGTCGAGACCAAGCCCGCCATGCGTCCCCGCGACGCCATGGCCTCGGCCGGCAAGACCCTGGTGGAGCTGTTCGGCCTCGCCCGCGAGCTGAACATCGACGCCGAGGGCATCGACATGGGCCCGTCCCCGACGGACGCCGCCCTGGCCGCCGACCTGGCGCTGCCGATCGAGGAGCTCGAGCTCACCGTTCGGTCGTACAACTGCCTCAAGCGCGAGGGCATCCACACCGTGGGTGAGCTCGTCGCCCGCTCGGAGGCCGACCTGCTCGACATCCGCAACTTCGGTGCGAAGTCGATCGACGAGGTCAAGGCGAAGCTGGCCGGCATGGGCCTGGCCCTCAAGGACAGCCCGCCCGGGTTCGACCCGACCGCCGCCGCCGACGCCTTCGGCGCCGACGACCTGGACGACCAGGGCTACGCGGAGACCGAGCAGTACTAAGAGAGTTTGGAGCCGGGGGCGGTCCCGAGCGGATCGCCCCCGCTTCGATGCCAAGCCGTACGGGCACCGTGCCCGTACGCCCGCTGCGGTACCTGGTACGGCCGCAGTCGGAGATACAAGGAGTCATCCATGCCGCGTCCCACCAAGGGTGCCCGCCTCGGCGGCGGCCCGCACCACGAGCCCCTGCTGCTCGCCGGTCTGGCCCGTGAGCTGTTCCAGTACGGCCGCATCACCACCACCGAGGCCAAGGCCCGCCGCCTTCGCCCGCTGGCGGAGAAGCTGATCACCAAGGCGAAGAAGGGCGACATCCACAACCGTCGCCTGGTGCGCAAGACCATCACCGACATCTCGGTGCTGCACACCCTCTTCACCGAGATCGCCCCGCGGTACGAGAACCGCCCCGGCGGTTACACCCGCATCACCAAGATCGGCACCCGTCGCGGCGACAACGCCCCGATGGCCGTGATCGAGCTGGTCGAGGGCGAGATCGCCGCCAAGGCCACCGTCGCCGAGGCCGAGGCCGCTGCCAAGCGCGCGGTCAAGGAGGCCGAGGAGGCCAAGGTCGAGGAGACCAAGGCCGACGAGGCCGAGGCCGCGGAGACCACCGAGGCCTGACGCCCCCCGAGGTGTCCTTCGGGCCCGCCCGCCCCCCCCCGGGGGGGGGGGGGGGGCGCGGGGATGGCCCC
>NZ_JBHWBW010000090.1:12676-21918 GCF_042735675.1 Kitasatospora sp. NPDC059571 | reverse complement strand
GTGGTCGCCGCCCGGGTGTGAGATCGGTCTCTCTTTGCATGCGGAGCGTTTCCGGACAGCTTTACGGCCGTAACGGTCCGCACAGGATGTGGCGGGCAAACCGGACATCGCCTGACAGATCGGCGGGTGGCGGCCCGAGGGGCCGGACGGCCCGTAGCAGGGTGGCGTCCGGCCTGCGGAGACAGGTGTCCGAACCATGGCAGGCTTCTCCCGGTCAGTCCCCGAATCGGGGGTCGAACGGACCGACCGCATCCACGCGCACTACCCGTGCGCCGCCGAGCGGCGGGCCCCACCGGCGCCTCCCACAAGCCGGCCGCACGGACAAGGAATCCATCCCGCATGTCTTCTGCCAACCGTTTGGCCGCGCTCGGCTGCGCTGCCGTGGTGGCCACCACCGCCGCCGGCTGCGCCTCCGCGACCAAGGTCGTCACGGGCGGGGACTCGCCCTCCGCGCTCACCATGGGCACGGTCAACGTGACCAGCGTGCTCGACCCGGCCGGAGCGTACGACGCGGGATCCTGGCTGGTGCTGAACAACACCTTCCAGTCGCTGCTGAGCTTCCCGCCCGGCGCCACCGTGCCGCAGCCGGACGCGGCACAGTCCTGCGGCTTCACCGGCGGCGACGCCAAGACGTACGCGTGCACCCTGCGCAGCGGCCTGAAGTTCTCCAACGGCAACTCGCTCTCCGCCGCCGACGTGGTCTTCTCGATCCAGCGCATGCTGAAGATCAACGACCCGAGCGGCCCGGCCTCGCTGCTGTCCACGATCAAGACGGTGGAGGCCAAGGGCGACTCCCAGGTGGTCTTCCACCTGAACGCCCCCGACGCGGTGCTCCCGGCGAAGCTGGCCTCGGCGGCCGGCTCGATCGTCGACCACACGGTCTTCCCGGCCGACGGCCTGCTGGCCAACGACAAGCTGGTCGGCTCCGGCCCGTACAAGATCGACCAGATCGCCGACATGGACGGCGGCAACCACGTCCCCGGCAAGATCAGCCTCTCCGCGAACTCGGAGTACAAGGGCGACAACAAGCCGCAGACCAACAAGGTCGTGCTGCGCTACTTCAACACCCCGGACGAGCTGAAGGGCGCCCTGGAGCAGGGCCAGGTCGACCTCGCCGACAACAGCCTTGAGCCGGCCGCCGGCGCCCAGATCAAGGCCGACGAGCTGGCCGGCAAGGGCGACCTCAAGGTCGCCGAGGGCGAGAGCGCCGAGACCCGCTACCTGGTGTTCAACACCAAGGACGCGGTCACCGGAAACCCGGCCGTCCGCCAGGCGATCGCCCAGCTGCTCGACCGCAAGACGCTGGCCCGCTCGGTGTACGCCGGCACCGTCCAGCCGCTCTACTCGCTCGTCCCGACCGGCATCACCGGTCACAACACCGCGTTCTTCGACAAGTACGGCGACCCGGACGCCGGCAAGGCGAAGAAGATCCTCTCCAACGCCAAGGTGCAGACTCCCGTCCAGATGACCCTCACCTGGTCGCGTGCCCGGGCCGGCGCGGCGGAGATGAACGAGATCAAGAAGGAGCTGGAGGCCAGCGGCCTCTTCCAGGTCACGGTCAAGCAGGAGCCGGACTGGAAGAAGTACCAGGCGGGCTGGAAGGCCGGCTCCTACCAGGCGTACACGGTCGGCTGGACCCCCGACTACGCCGACCCGGACGACTTCATCAGCCCGATCGTGGTCGACGGCGGAGCCTTCCACAACGCCTGGGACGACCCGCGGATCAGCGGCAAGCTGGTGCCGGACAGCATCAAGCTGACCGACCGCTCGGCGGGCGGCGCCTACGCGCAGATCCAGAACATCGTCGCGGACGCCGTCCCGGTGATCCCGATCTTCCAGGGCAAGTCGTTCTACGCCTCGCGCAACGACGTCACCGGCGTGGAGTCGACCGTCGACACCACCGGCATCTTCCGCTTCTGGGAGATCGGCCGCACCGCCAAGAAGTGACCCGTGCCGACGGGCCCGCCGCACTGCCGCCCGGCAGCGCAGCGGGCCTGTCGGCGTCCGTGCCTCAGAGCGTGCCCGGACGGACCAGGCCGGACTCGTACGCGTACACGGCGGCCTGAACCCGGTCGCGCAGCTGCAGCTTGGTCAGCACGTGGCCGACGTGGGTCTTCACCGTCGTCTCGCTGACGAACAGCTCGGCGGCGATCTCGGCGTTCGACAGCCCGCGGGCCACCAGCCGCAGCACCTCGACCTCGCGCTCGGTCAGCGCGCCCAGCGCCTGCGGCGGGGTCTCGTCGCCGGACGGCAGCTTGGTGGCGTACATGTCCAGCAGCCGTCGGGTCACCGAGGGCGCGAGCATCGCCGCGCCGTCCGCCACGACCCGGATCGCCTGCACCAGCTCCTCGGCCGGCACGTCCTTCAGCAGGAAGCCGCTGGCACCCGCGCGCAGCGCCTCCACCACGTACTCGTCGAGGTCGAAGGTGGTCAGCACGAGGACCTTGGCGGGGCCGTCCCGGCCCGGACCGGCGATCCGCCGGGTCGCCTCCACGCCGTCCATCCGGGGCATCCGGATGTCCATCAGCACCACGTCCGGCTGCAGGGCCCGGACCTGCTCCAGCGCCTGCTGACCGTCGCCCGCCTCACCGACCACCACCAGGTCGGACTCGGCCTCCAGGATCATCCGGAAACCGGTGCGCAGCAGCGGCTGGTCGTCCACCAGCAGCACTCGGATCGTCACCTACAGCTCCTTGCTCAGCATGGGATCCCCGGTGGGATCGCCCTCGGGCCTTCTCGCCAGCGGCAGCGGGTACGGCGGGGGAGTGCCGCCGAACTCCGGGCAGCGGCTCCGGTGGTCGCACCAGTCGCAGAGCCGGCTGCGGGTGGGCGGGAACTCGCCGGTCTCGACCGCCCGCGAGATCGTCTCCCACAGCGCCTGGAGCTTGCGCTCCACCGACCGCAGGTCCGCCTCGTCCGGGTCGTACGTGACCACGTCCCCGCCGCCGCCCAGGTAGACCAGCTGCAGGCGCTTGGGGATCACGCCCTTCCAGCGCCACACCACCAGGGCGTAGAACTTCATCTGGAACATCGCCTTGCCCTCGAAGTCCCGCGAGGGCGCGCGGCCGGTCTTGTAGTCGACCAGCCGGACCTCGCCGCTCGGGGCGACGTCCACCCGGTCGATGTACCCGCGCAGCAGCAGGCCGGACTCCAGGGCCGTCTCCACGTAGAGCTCCCGTTCCACCGGGTGCAGCCGGGTCGGGTCCTCCAGGTGGAACCAGCGGTCCACCAGCTTCTCCGCGTCTCCCAGCCAGCCCGCCAGCGCGGAGCCGTCCGGGTCGTCCGGGAAGAGCTCGGCGAGCTCCGGGCGCTCGCCGAGCAGCCGCTCCCACTGCGGGCGCAGCAGCGACCGGGCCAGCGGCGCCGTCCGGTCGGTCGGCGGGTGGTCGAAGAGCCGCTCCAGCACCGCGTGCACCACGGTGCCCCGGGTGGCGGCCGGGCTCGGCGGCTCCGGCAGCCGGTCGATCACCCGCAGCCGGTACAGCAGCGGGCAGGTCATGAAGTCCCCCGCCCGGGACGGCGACAGGCCGGTCGGCGCGGCGGCCGGCCGGGGTGCCGGCACGGTCTCGTTCTGGTGCATGCCCTCGACCCTATTGCCCGCCGCTCACATCTCGCTGCCGGGCCGCTCACAAACCCGCCGCGCGGGTATGACCCCTGTGCGGGACCACGTACCAGGGGCGCGCGCGGAATCCGCGCGGAGATCACGTAGCGTGGGCCGCACCGCCCGGGCCGTACGGCGGGGCGGATCAGAGGCGAAGGGACAGCGGTGACCGACACCAGGGGGCAGCACACCTCCGAGCAGCCGTCCGCGGGGCGGCCGGAGGGCGGGGAGCCGCGCGGCGGCATCCTGGTGGGCCGCCCGTTCGGCGTCCCCATCTACGTCACGCCGTCCTGGTTCGTCATCGCCGCACTGATCACCTGGGTGTTCGGCGGCCGCCTCACCGACGTGCTGCCCGAGCTCGGGGCCACCCGCTACCTGGTCTCGTTCTGCTTCGCCGTCGCCTTCTACGCCTCCGTGCTGGTGCACGAACTGGCCCACACCTGGGTCGCCCTGCGGTACAAGCTGACCGTGCGCCGGATCCAGCTGCACTTCTTCGGCGGGGTGTCGGAGATCGAGCAGGAGGCCCCCACCCCGGCCCGCGAGTTCTGGCTGGCCTTCGTCGGCCCGCTGCTCTCGCTGGTCCTCGGCGGCCTCTTCTACCTGGCGCTGGACGCGGTCGAGTCCGACACCGTGCCGGGCGTGCTGATCGCGGGGCTGATGGTCAGCAACCTGGTGGTCGCCGGCTTCAACCTGCTGCCCGGGCTGCCGCTGGACGGCGGCCGGATGCTGCGCGCCCTGGTCTGGGGCGTCACCGGCCGCCCGATGGCCGGCACGGTCGCCGCCGCCTGGGTCGGCCGGCTGCTCGCCCTGGTGGTGCTCTTCGGCCTGCCGCTGTTCAGCGCATCCCAGGACCCGGAGCAGTCCACCGGGGGCAGCCTGGTCGACGGCGTGCTGGCCGCCGTCCTCGCCGTGATCATCTGGAACGGTGCGACCGGCAGCGTCCGCAACGCCCGGCTCCGCGAGGTCCTGCCCGGCATCACCGTGCGCGAGCTGGCCCGCCGCTCGATCGACGTCCCCTCCGACACCCCGCTCGGTGAGGCCCTGCGCCGCGCCCGCGAGGCCCGGGCCGGCGCGATCGTCGTGGTGGACGGCCGCGGCGACCCGATCGGCGTGGTCAAGGAGGCGGCCGTCTCCGCCGTCCCCGAGCACCGCCGCCCCTGGGTCGCGGTCGGCGCGATGGCCCGCGACCTCGAACCGGGCCTGCGCCTGGACGTCGGGCTGACCGGCGAGGAGCTGCTCGCCGCACTGCGCCGCAACCCGGCCAGCGAGTACCTGGTGGTCCGCCCGGACGGCACCGCGTACGGGGTACTCGCCGTCTCCGACCTGGAGCGCCGCCTCAACGCGGCCCTGGCGCGGCGCTGAGCCGGGCCGGCCTGCGCCGGCGGGGATCACCTGGTCGGGGGAGCCCCGCCGTTCCCTTAGGATTGTCCGCATGTCCGAACCGACCGGTGCCACCCGCCGACGCGGGCCCTTCCAGGTCGGGGACCAGGTCCAGCTGACCGACCCCAAGGGCCGCCACTACACGTTCACGCTCCAGGCCGGGAACCAGTTCCACACCCACAAGGGTGCGTTCCCGCACGACGAGCTGATCGGCGCCCCGGAGGGCACGGTCGTACGCACCACGGGCAACGTCCCGTACCTCGCGCTGCGCCCCCTGCTCCCCGACTACGTCCTGTCCATGCCCCGCGGCGCCGCCGTGATCTACCCGAAGGACGCCGGCCAGATCCTGGCCATGGCGGACATCTTCGCGGGCGCCCGCGTGGTCGAGGCCGGCGTCGGCTCCGGCGCACTCTCCACCTACCTGCTGCGCGCCGTCGGCGACACCGGCATGCTCGCCTCGTACGAGCGCCGCGAGGACTTCGCCGAGATCGCCAAGGGCAACGTCGAGCGGTACTTCGGCGGCCCCCACCCGGCGTGGAAGCTCACCGTCGGCGACCTGCAGGACAACCTGGTCGAGACCGACGTCGACCGCGTCATCCTCGACATGCTCGCCCCCTGGGAGTGCCTGGACGTCGCCTCCAAGGCGCTCGTCCCCGGCGGCCTCATCTGCTGCTACGTGGCCACCACCACGCAGATGTCGAAGACCGTCGAGGCGCTGCGCGAGCACGGCACCTTCACCGAGCCGCAGGCCTGGGAGACCATGGTCCGCACCTGGCACCTGGAGGGCCTGGCCGTCCGCCCGGACCACCGGATGATCGGCCACACCGGCTTCCTGCTCACCGCCCGGCGCCTCGCCGACGGCGTCGAGCCGCCGCTGCGCCGCCGCCGCCCGGCCAAGGGCGCCTACGGCGAGGACTACGACAACGGCACCCCGGAGCCCTCGCTGGCCGAGCGGGCCGCGGCCCGCCGGGCCACCCGCGAGGCGGCCGCCGCCGACGGCGTCGAGCTGCCCTGACCCGCGTGACAGCAGGACCGCCGAGGGGCGGCGTACCGGGGAGAGGCCCGGTGCGCCGCCCCTCGGCGCTACCGGCCGGAACACCCGCCGACCCGGTGGCCCCACCCGGCCCGGCCTGTGGGACGATGCTCGCTCACAACGCCCGCCGCGTCCGCGCGGCGGCCCCGTAACCGTGGAGGGGACTGCCTGGTGGATGCTGCGAGCGACACCCCCGTGCGCGCCGGTGCGGTGAGCGCGGACGACGGGCCCAAGGCCCCCGCACACGCCCGCAGCGGACTCCGGCACTGGGCCCTGGTCGCGGCCGGCTGCGCCGCGGTGGTGGCCGGTGCGGTCGCCGCCGACCCGGCCGAGGGCACCCCCACCGCGGCCCGGCCCACCGCCAAGGCGGTCCCGCCGGCCGCCGCCGCCCCCGATCCGGGGAAGGCCGAACGTCCTCTTGACTGCGGACCGTTCCCGGTGTCCGTGGCGCTGCGGGTGACCGCCGACCTCGGCACGGGCACCCCGGCCACCGTGGTCGCCGCGCACTGCGCGGCCGAGACCGGTACCCCGCCGGACGGCGTGTTCGTGCTGACCGCCGGCGCCGACGGCCGGCCGCAGGTCGCCGCCACCCTGCTCGACGCCGACAAGGACCGGCTGACCGTGACCTCGCTCGCCGTCCGCAGCGACGGCACGGTGCACGCGCTGGCCAAGGGCTACTCCTCGGACGACGTGCCGCGCTGCTGCCCGGACCGCACGCTGGAGCTCAACTGGAGCCGGCACGGCGCCGCCTGGGTGCGGGCCGAGGGTGCGGCGCCCGCCGCCCGGGTCTGATCCCGGCTCAGCCGGGCCGCCCTCACTCGGCGTCGGGGCCGTACACCTCGGTCTTGTCGCGGACGCGGCGGACGTGGATGCAGTCGCCGGGGCAGTCCTTGGCCGAGTCCACGACGTCCTGAAGCAGCGTCAACGGCACCGGCACGGTCTCGCCCGGCGCCTGGCGCAGCTCGTCGTCCTCGCCCTTCACGTACGCCAGGCCGTCGATGTCCAGCTCGAAGACCTCCGGCGCGTACTGCGCGCAGATGCCGTCGCCGGTGCACAGATCCTGGTCGATCCAGACCTCGAGCTCTTCGCCGGTCACGGACATGTCCCCTGCCGTTTCTGTTCCAGAACGCCCCGCTTTGCGTGGCATTTCCGTCCTCGATCCTGAGTCGACCTTACCCCCGCCCTGCTTTGAACCGTTGAGCGGTGGGCACATCCACTACCAGAGGGGAAGCAACGCAAGGGCGAAGATCGGACACGCCCGATCCATCTTTCTGATCTAGGGGTTTACAGACCCCTGGCTCCAGGTAGGTTTGGGTCGTCCAGCTCCCCCAGGAGGAGGTGAGGACCGTGGCAGCCCACGATGACGACTACAACCGCAGCGCCGGCCGGCCCGCTCGTGGTTCCGACGAGGCCGCGCAGGTCTCGTACCTCGAGCAGGAGATCGCCGTGCTGCGCCGCAAGCTCGCCGAGACGCCGCGCAACTCGAGAATCCTCGAAGAGCGCATCATCGAGCTCCAGACCAACCTGGCCGGCGTGACCGCCCAGAACGAGCGGCTGGCCGGCACCCTCCGCGAGGCCCGCGACCAGATCGTGGCCCTCAAGGAAGAGGTGGACCGCCTCGCCCAGCCTCCGGCCGGCTTCGGCACCTTCCTCTCGGCCAACGAGGACGGCACGGCCGACATCTTCACCGGCGGCCGCAAGCTGCGGGTGAACGTCAGCCCCGGCGTCGACCTCGAGGAGCTGCGCCGCGGCCAGGAGGTCATGCTCAACGAGGCGCTCAACATCGTGGACGCGATGGCCTTCGAGAGCATCGGCGACATCGTCACCCTCAAGGAGGTCCTCGAGGACGGCGAGCGCGCCCTGGTGATCGGCCACACGGACGAGGAGCGAGTGGTCCGACTCGCCGAGCCGCTCCGTGAGCTCACGCTGCGCTCGGGTGACGCGCTCCTGCTGGAGCCCCGTTCCGGCTACGTCTACGAGGTGGTCCCGAAGTCCGAGGTCGAGGAGCTGGTCCTCGAGGAGGTCCCGGACATCGACTACCGGCAGATCGGCGGTCTGGGCACCCAGATCGAGCAGATCCGCGACGCGGTCGAGCTGCCCTACCTCCACGCCGACCTCTTCAAGGAGTACGAGCTCCGCCCGCCGAAGGGCGTCCTGCTGTACGGTCCGCCCGGCTGCGGCAAGACGCTCATCGCCAAGGCGGTCGCGAACTCGCTGGCCAAGAAGGTCGCCGAGGTCACCGGCCGCCCCCAGGGCAAGAGCTACTTCCTCAACATCAAGGGCCCGGAGCTGCTCAACAAGTACGTGGGCGAGACCGAGCGGCAGATCCGCCTGGTCTTCCAGCGGGCCCGGGAGAAGGCGAGCGAGGGCACGCCCGTCATCGTCTTCTTCGACGAGATGGAGTCCCTCTTCCGCACCCGCGGCTCCGGCGTCAGCTCGGACGTGGAGAACACCATCGTCCCCCAGCTGCTGGCGGAGATCGACGGCGTGGAGGGCCTGGAGAACGTCATCGTCATCGGCGCCTCCAACCGCGAGGACATGATCGACCCGGCGATCCTGCGGCCCGGCCGCCTGGACGTCAAGATCAAGATCGAGCGGCCGGACGCCGAGGCGGCCAAGGACATCTTCTCCAAGTACCTCAAGGAGTCGCTGCCCTTCCACCCGGACGACGTCAAGGAGCACGACGGCTCCCTGCCGGCCACCGTCGCCGCCATGATCCAGTCCGTGGTCGAGCGGATGTACTCGGAGACCGAGGACAACCGCTTCCTGGAGGTCACCTACGCCAACGGTGACAAGGAGGTCCTGTACTTCAAGGACTTCAACTCCGGCGCCATGATCCAGAACATCGTCGACCGCGCCAAGAAGATGGCCATCAAGGACTTCCTCGACCACGGCCAGCGCGGCCTGCGCGTCTCCCACCTGCTCGCCGCCTGCGTGGACGAGTTCAAGGAGAACGAGGACCTGCCCAACACCACCAACCCGGACGACTGGGCCCGGATCTCGGGCAAGAAGGGCGAGCGGATCGTCTTCATCCGCACCCTGGTCACCGGCAAGCAGGGCGCCGAGTCCGGCCGCTCCATCGACACCGTCGCCAACACGGGGCAGTACCTGTAGGACGCCGAACCCTCCGTGGGGGGGGGGGGGGGGGGGCCCCCCGCCCCCCCCCCCCCCCGCGCCCCCCGCCCGCCCGCCCCCCCCCCCGCGCGCCCCGCCGCACCCTCGGCCCGG
>NZ_JBHWBW010000090.1:10609-12666 GCF_042735675.1 Kitasatospora sp. NPDC059571 | reverse complement strand
TAAATCTCTACATCACAAACATCCTTCGGTGTGTTCTCCAAACCCCCCCCCCCGCCGCACGGCGCGTCTCCACAGGCATCACTTCGGGCAAGGAGGGCCGCATGACCGTACGGCGCGTGATGGGCATCGAGACCGAGTACGGGATCTCCGTGCCCGGGCACCCGAACGCCAACGCCATGCTCACCTCGTCCCAGATCGTCAACGCGTACGCCGCGGCGATGCACCGGGCCCGCCGGGCCCGCTGGGACTTCGAGGAGGAGAACCCGCTGCGCGACGCCCGGGGCTTCGACCTGGCGCGCGAGGTCGCCGACGCCAGCCAGCTCACCGACGAGGACATCGGCCTCGCCAACGTCATCCTCACCAACGGCGCCCGGTTCTACGTGGACCACGCCCACCCGGAGTACAGCTCGCCCGAGGTGACCAACCCCCGCGACGCGGTCCTGTGGGACAAGGCGGGCGAGCGGATCATGGCCGAGGCGGCCGCCCGCGCCCTGGAGCTGCCCAACGGGCAGAAGATCAACCTGTACAAGAACAACACCGACAACAAGGGCGCCTCCTACGGCACCCACGAGAACTACCTGATGAAGCGGGCGACCCCGTTCGCCGACATCGTCCGCCACCTCACCCCGTTCTTCGTCTCCCGCCAGGTGGTCACCGGCGCCGGCCGGGTCGGCCTCGGCCAGGAGGGCAACGCGCACGGCTTCCAGATCAGCCAGCGCGCCGACTTCTTCGAGGTCGAGGTGGGCCTGGAGACCACCCTCAAGCGCCCGATCATCAACACCCGGGACGAGCCGCACGCGGACGCCGAGAAGTACCGCCGGCTGCACGTGATCATCGGGGACGCCAACCTCTCCGAGATCTCCACCTACCTCAAGCTGGGCACCACGGCGCTGGTGCTGTCCATGATCGAGGACGGCTTCATCGCCGTCGACCTGGCCGTGGACCAGCCCGTGCGCACCCTGCACCGGGTCTCCCACGACCCCTCGCTGGACTACCAGATCCAGCTGCGCAGCGGCCGCAGGCTGACCGCCGTCCAGCTCCAGATCGAGTACTGCGAGCTGGCCCGCAAGTACGTCGAGGACCGCTACGGGCAGGACGCCGACGAGCAGACCCTCGATGTGCTGACCCGCTGGGAGGACGTGCTCGGCCGGCTGGAGCGCGACCCGATGAGCCTGTCCCGGCAGCTCGACTGGATCGCCAAGAAGGAGCTGCTGGAGGGCTACCGCCAGCGCGACGGGCTGGAGTGGGACAGCTCCCGGCTGCAGCTGGTCGACCTCCAGTACAGCGACGTGCGGGCCGACAAGGGGCTCTACAACCGCCTGGTGGCGCGCGGACGCTTCGAGCGGCTGCTCACCGAGGAGGAGGTCCTGCGGGCCGTCGGCAAGCCCCCGGAGGACACCCGGGCGTACTTCCGCGGCCGCTGCCTGGAGCAGTACGCCGACCACGTCGCCGCGGCCTCCTGGGACTCGGTCATCTTCGACCTGCCCGGCCACGACTCGCTGCAGCGGGTACCCACCATGGAGCCGCTGCGCGGCACCCGCAGCCACGTGAAGGACCTCCTGGACCGCTGCCGAACGGCGGAGGATCTTGTTCGTGTACTGTCCGGAGGGTAACTTCTCGATCACTTGGGGTGAAATCTCCGACAAGGGGGAATCATTCAGGTGAGCGCCGGACGTTGAAGCAAAACCGGGCGCGAATGCCGTACCCGGCGGATAGGGTCTGACCAGACAGAGCGAGCGGGGTGAGGGAAATGGCTAACAAGGACACCGGCGGTGGCCAGCAGCGGGCGAACCGCTCCTCCGAGGAGGTCGAGGAGCAGGCCGCCGAGGCGCAGGCCTCCGACGACCTCAAGGAACGCCAGGAAAAGCTCAACGACGACGTCGACGCGGTCCTGGACGAAATCGACGAGGTCCTGGAATCCAACGCAGAGGACTTCGTGCGCGGTTTCGTGCAGAAGGGCGGCGAGTGACCGCGGGAATTCCCGCCGTCACACGATGTGCGCTGCAGGTGCGCCCCAGCCCCCCGGCGGGGGGGGGCCCGGCACCGGGTGGGTTGCG
>NZ_JBHWBW010000090.1:4751-10599 GCF_042735675.1 Kitasatospora sp. NPDC059571 | reverse complement strand
CGCCCGGGGCGGCGGGGCCGCCCCCCCCCCCCCGCGGGGGGCGGGGGCCCCCCCCCCGCGATCGGTTCCGCACCGTGTGGATCACCGGGGCCCGGCGCGGGTAGGGTCCGGGCAGCAGTTGATCGATCTTCAACCTGGAAGGAATCGTGTGGAAGCCATCACTGGTGGCACCGGGCGTCTACCGGCTGCCTTCCTGACCCCCGGGTCGTCCTCGTTCATCGAGTTCCTCGACCGGCACTCGCCCGAGCTGCTGCCCGGCCGCCGCACCCTGCCGCCGGGGCTGACCATCGAGGCGCCGCACGGCACCACGATCGTCTCCGCGGTCTTCGACGGCGGCGTGGTGATCGCCGGTGACCGTCGGGCGACCATGGGCAACGTCATCGCCCAGCGCGACATCGAAAAGGTCTTCCCCGCCGACGAGTACAGCGCGGTCGGCATCGCCGGCACCGCCGGCCTCGCGGTCGAGATGGTGCGCCTGTTCCAGCTGGAGCTGGAGCACTACGAGAAGATCGAGGGCACCGTGCTCTCCCTGGAGGGCAAGGCCAACCGGCTCACCACCATGATCCGGTCCAACCTGGCCATGGCCATGCAGGGCCTGGCGGTCGTGCCGATCTTCGCCGGCTACGACCTCGACCTCGGCCGCGGCCGGATCTTCACCTACGACGTCACCGGCGGCCGCTCCGAGGAGCGCGGCTTCGCCGCCACCGGCTCCGGCTCGGTCTTCGCCCGCGGCTCGCTGAAGAAGCTCTACCGCGACGGCCTCACCGGCGAGCAGGCCGCCACACTGGCCGTCCAGGCGCTCTACGACGCCGCCGACGACGACTCCGCGACCGGCGGCCCGGACCTCGCCCGCGGCATCTTCCCGATCGTCTCGCTGATCACCCAGGACGGCTTCCGCCGCCTCGAGGACGACGAGGTGTCGGAGATCGCGGTCTCCATCACCGCGGGGCGCCGCGAGCACCCCAACGGGCCGCAGGCCCCCCTCCTCTAGTCCGCCGCCACCCTAGTCAGAAGGGGACGACCGCCGGTGTCCACACCGTTCTACGTCTCGCCTCAGCAGGCCATGGCGGACCGCGCGGAGTACGCCCGCAAGGGCATCGCCCGCGGCCGCAGCGTGGTCGTGCTCACCTACGCCGACGGCATCGTCTTCGTCGCGGAGAACACCTCCCGGGCCCTGCACAAGGTCTCCGAGATCTACGACAAGATCGCCTTCGCGGCGGTCGGCCGCTACAACGAGTTCGAGAACCTGCGCATCGGCGGCGTCCGCTACGCCGACCTGCGCGGCTACTCCTACGACCGGGCCGACGTCACCGCCCGGGGCCTGGCCAACGTCTACGCCCAGACCCTCGGCACCATCTTCTCCTCGGTCGGCGACAAGCCCTACGAGGTCGAGCTGATCGTCGCCGAGGTGGGCCGCACCGACGGCGACGACCAGATCTACCGGCTCACCCCGGACGGCTCGGTCGTCGACGAGAAGAACTACGTCGTGGTCGGCGGCAACGCCGACTCCATCGGCAACTACCTGGGCCAGCGCCACCGGGCCGGCATGACGCTCACCGAGGCGCTCCGGCTGGCCGCGGACGGGCTCGCCCGCGACCCCAACGGCGGCAGCCCGCGCACGCTGACGCCGGAGCAGCTGGAGGTGGCTGTCCTCGACCGCAAGCGCGTCCAGCAGCGCAAGTTCAAGCGCATCCTGGGCGGCCAGCTCGGCCGCCTGCTCGGCGGCGACGAGACCGCGGCCGCCGACGAGGAACAGTCCGACACCGAATGAGCCGGCCGGGGGAATCCCGCGAGGTATTCCACCGATCCGCCCCCGTCTGATGTCTCATCGGATTTCACCGAAGGGTTTCGCGAGGCCTCGAGAAGAGAAGAGAAGCCTTATGGACCGCCGAATTTTCGGGCTGGAGAACGAGTACGGCGTCACGTGCACATTCCGGGGGCAGCGACGCCTGTCTCCGGACGAGGTGGCCAGGTACCTCTTCCGCCGCGTAGTCTCCTGGGGCCGCAGCAGCAATGTCTTCCTGCGCAACGGTGCCCGCCTCTATCTCGACGTGGGCTCGCACCCCGAGTACGCCACTCCCGAATGCGACGACGTCACCGAGCTGGTGACGCACGACAAGGCCGGCGAGCGGATCCTTGAGGGCCTCCTCGTGGACGCCGAGCGGCGCCTGCACGAGGAGGGCATCGCCGGGGACGTCTACCTCTTCAAGAACAACACCGACTCGGCCGGCAACTCCTACGGCTGCCACGAGAACTACCTGGTGGCCCGGCACGGCGAGTTCTCGCGCCTCGCCGACGTCCTCATCCCCTTCCTGGTGACCCGGCAGCTGATCTGCGGCGCCGGCAAGGTGCTGCAGACCCCGCGCGGCGCGGTCTACTGCGTCAGCCAGCGGGCCGAGCACATCTGGGAGGGCGTCAGCTCGGCGACCACCCGCTCCCGTCCCATCATCAACACCAGGGACGAGCCGCACGCCGACGCCGAGCGCTACCGCCGGCTGCACGTCATCGTCGGCGACTCCAACATGTCGGAGACCACCACCCTGCTCAAGGTGGGCTCCACCGACCTGGTGCTGCGGCTCATCGAGGCCGGCGTGGTGATGCGCGACCTCACCCTGGAGAACCCGATCCGGGCGATCCGCGAGGTCAGCCACGACCTCACCGGCACCCACCAGGTCCGGCTCGCCAACGGCCGCGAGGCCAGCGCGCTGGACATCCAGGAGGAGTACTTCACCAAGGCGCTGGAGTTCGCGGACCGCAAGGGCCTGAACACCGGCACGGTGGCCAGGGTGCTCGACCTCTGGGGCCGCACCCTGGAGGCGGTGCGCACCGAGGAGCTCGACCGGGTGGGCACCGAGATCGACTGGATCATGAAGTACCGGCTGATCGAGCAGTACCGCGAGAAGCACCAGATGACGATGTCCAACCCGCGGGTCGCCCAGATCGACCTCGCGTACCACGACATCCACCGCCGCCGGGGCCTGTTCTACCTGCTGCAGAACAAGGGCCGGGCGGCCCGGGTCACCACCGACCTCAAGACCTTCGAGGCCAAGTCGGTGCCGCCGCAGACGACCCGCGCGCGGCTGCGCGGCGACTTCATCCGCAAGGCGCAGGAGCAGCGCCGCGACTTCACGGTGGACTGGGTCCACCTCAAGCTGAACGACCAGGCGCAGCGCACGGTGCTGTGCAAGGACCCGTTCCGCTCCGTGGACGAGCGGGTGGAGAAGCTCATCGCCGGGATGTGAGCCCCGGGGGGCCGCGGCCGCGAGGTCGGGCGAAAGGGTGGTGAACGGGCACTTCGCCCGATCACCACCCTTTTCGCGTGTGCGCCTCCGGGCCTGCGGCGGGGTCGGTCCGTACGCTGGCGGCCATGCGTCGAATCGCCGGACTGCCGGCCGTTCCCCTGGCCGCCCTGCTCACCGTCCTGCTGACCGCCTGCAGCAGCGGGTCCTCGGGCTCCGCCACGGCCTCGCCGACCTCCTCCGCCTCGGCGACCGCGGTGCCGAGCCCGGTCGCCTCGGCCTCGCCGATGCCGACGGTCACCGGCGACTTCGGCTCGAAGGCGACCATCACGATCCCGTCGGGCCAGCCGAGCGGCCAGTTCGTGGTCGCCACGGTCAGCGAGGGGGACGGGCCGACGGTCGCCAAGGGCGACTGGGTCACCGTCAACTACACGGCCAAGGACTGGACGACCGGCAAGGACGTCTCCAGCTCCTACGACTCCGGCGGGAAGCCGCAGCTCTACCAGGCCGGGATCGGCCAGCTGGTGCCGGCCTTCGACCAGTCGGTGATCGGCAAGAAGGTCGGCAGCCGGATCCTGGTGGTGGCGCCGCCGGCGGCCGGCTTCGGCAGCTCGGGCAACACCTCGGCGGGCGTCGGCGCGAACGACACCGTGGTCTTCGTGCTGGACCTGGTGGAGTCGATCGCACCGGACGCCACGGTCACCGGCGACGTCACCCAGCCGCCGGCCACCGCGCCGCAGGTCAAGCAGAACGGCAAGCAGGCGCCGACGATCACGATCCCGGCCGGGCAGAGCCCGCCGACCGAGCTCCAGACCTATGTGCTGATCAAGGGCGACGGCAAGCCGGTGCAGGCCGGGCAGCAGCTGCTGGTGCAGTACACCGGGGTGCTCTGGGCCGACGGCAAGCAGTTCGACTCCTCCTACAACCACGGCGGCGCGCAGGCCCTCCAAGTGGGCACCGGGAGCCTCATCAAGGGCTGGGACCAGGGGCTGGTCGGCCAGACCGTGGGCAGCCAGGTGATGCTGGTCGTGCCGCCGTCGCTCGGCTACGGGGACAAGGCGAGCGGGCCCGTCCCCGCCAACTCCACCCTGGTCTTCGTGATCGACATCCTGGAGGCGGTGTAGACCCGCGCAGCTGGGCGGCGGATCGTGCACCGGACGGGACCGCCCTCATCTCGACCTGACATACTGCTGCCCTTTCCGCACTGTGGCAGGCGTCGTCAGGGCCCGGCGAGGGTGTGACACGGCGAGATGGATGGGGAGTCATGTCTGACAAAGCGACGAGCCCGGGTGAGGCCGGCACCTCCGCGGGCGACCCGGCGGCCGCACGGCCCGGCGGCCCGCTGCCCGGCGACGGCGAGTCGATCGTCGTGCCGCCCGCGATGCTGAAGCAGCAGGCGGGCTGGGGCCAGGCCCCGGCCCGGCCCGCGGGCAGCAAGGACGACGAGCCGCAGGTGTTCGCGTCGACGGTGCGCAAGAAGGACCTGTCGGAGGCGGGCTACGACGAGAACCCGCCCGGTGTGGGCCGCCTCGGCGTGATCCTGGGCACGATCCTGGCCGTCCTGCTGGTCGGCAGCGGCATCACGCTCTACGTGGTCAACAAGGACAAGTCCTCGTCCGCCTCGGCAACCCCGGACCCGGCGGTGACCGCCTCGCCGACGCCCACCGCCGACCCGGTGCCGCCGATCAAGGACACCGCCAAGGTGCTGCCCACGGCCACCGGCGACTTCGGCAAGAAGGCCACCATCACCCTGCCCAAGGAGGCCGCCGACGGCACCTTCGTGGTCAAGGAGATCAAGAGCGGCGACGGCCCGAAGGCCGACAAGGGCGCCTGGGTGACCGCCGACTTCTCCGCGATGAACTGGGGCACCGGCAAGGAGATCCAGGGCTCGTACGAGAGCGGCAAGCCGCAGCTCTTCCAGGCCGGCGGCGGCAAGCTGATCCCCGCCCTCGACCAGGCCGTCACCGGCCACAAGGCGGGCAGCCGCCTGCTGGTCGTCGCGCCGCCCGCCGCCGCGTTCGGCACCCAGGGCAGCAGCGGCATGGGCGTCGGCCCCAAGGACACCCTGGTCTTCGTCATCGACATCAAGAACGCCAACGCGCCCGACGCGGTGCTCGGCGGCGAGATGACGGCCCCGCCGGCGGACATGCCGAAGGTCAAGGACAACGGCAAGAAGGCCGCCACGATCACCCCCGTCCCGGGCGCGGCCGAGCCGAAGGACCTCAAGTCGGCCGTCCTGATCCAGGGCAAGGGCCCCAAGGTCGAGGCGGGCGAGAAGGTCCTCGTCCAGTACACCGGCGCGCTGTACAAGGACGGCAAGAAGTTCGACTCCTCGCTCGACCGCGGTCAGGCGTTCACCTTCGTCACCGGTGGCGGCGGCGTCATCGAGGGCTGGGACAAGGGCGTGACCGGCCAGAACGTCGGCAGCCGGATCGAGCTGGTGATCCCCGCCTCGCTCGCCTACAAGGACCAGGCGCAGGGCGACATCCCCGCCAATTCGACACTGGTCTTCGTGATCGACATCCTGGATGCCGGCGTCGGGTCGCAGGACTCGTAGTCCCAGAGCCGCTGCCGGCCCCCCCCGCACCAGGCGGGGGGCGGGGTGGGCG
>NZ_JBHWBW010000090.1:4070-4741 GCF_042735675.1 Kitasatospora sp. NPDC059571 | reverse complement strand
CAACCCCCCCCAATATACTCATCTCTTTTTCGCTCCCACCCGCGGGGAGGCGGGGGGGGCGTCGCCGTCATTTTCGCCCCCGCGCCCCCCCCCCCCCCCGCCACACGTCGCGGGGGCCGGGATGGCCGGGACGGGCGGACGGCCGCCGTACGGTGGTCCGTAGCGGTGCCTGCCGCCCCGCCACGTCCGTGTCACCGAACGAGATGAGTCTGTTGTGAGCCTTACCAAGCCGGAGATCGACTTCCCGGGCGGCGAGCCGCCGGTGGAGCTGCAGATCCGCGACATCGTGGTCGGCGACGGCGCCGAGGCCAAGGCCGGCGCCATGGTCGAGGTCCACTACGTGGGTGTCACCTTCGCGTCCGGCGAGGAGTTCGACGCCTCGTGGAACCGCGGCCAGACCTTCCGCTTCCCGCTGGGCGGCGGCCGGGTCATCAAGGGCTGGGACCAGGGCGTCCAGGGCATGAAGGTGGGCGGTCGGCGCGAGCTGATCATTCCGCCGAACATGGCCTACGGCAACCAGTCGCCGAGCCCTCTGATCCCCCCGGGCTCGACCCTGATCTTCGTCGTGGACCTGCTCGGCGTCTGACGTCGGCAATCCCTCCGGGACGCCCCGCAGCCCCCGGGGGCGCGGGGGGGCGCGGGGGGGGGGGGGGGTCGGCGGGGGAGGGCCC
>NZ_JBHWBW010000090.1:0-4060 GCF_042735675.1 Kitasatospora sp. NPDC059571 | reverse complement strand
CCTTTATCTTCGTGGTGCACCTGCTCGGGGTCTCAGGCGGCCAACCCCTCGGGCCCCCCCCCCCCCCCCGGGCACGTTTCGGGGCGGGGGGCTCGGCTTTCGCCGAGCGTGTCCGGACCGGTACGGTCGGCGGGTCACACGATTCCCAGGAGGGTCAGCGATGGCGATCGCCAAGGCAGAGCGGCTGATGAACCTCGCCCTGTGCCTGATGAACACCCGGCGTCCGCTCTCCAAGAAGGAGCTGCGGGAGTCGGTCGAGGCCTACCGCGAGGCCTGGCAGCAGGGCAGCGAGGACGCGTTCAACCGGATGTTCGAGCGCGACAAGGACGACCTGCGCGAACTCGGCCTGGTCATCGACGTCGACGAGAACGCCCTGGACGGCGAGGTCGGCTACCTCGCCCGCCGCGACCGCAACCGGCTGCCGGAGATCGCCCTGGACGCCGAGGAGGCGGCCGCGCTCACCCTGGCCGCCCGGGTCTGGCAGCAGGCCAAGATGTCCGGCGCCGCCAGCGGCGCCCTGCAGAAGCTCCGCGCGGCCGGCGTCCCGTTCGCCGAGGACACCGAGCACACCGCCCTCCAGCCCCGCATCCCGGCCCGCGAGGCCGCCTTCGAGCCGCTGCTGGTCGCCGCCCGGGACCGCCGCCCGGTCACCTTCGAGTACCGCAAGGCCGGCGCCGCCGCGGCCGAGCAGCGCTCCGTCGAACCGTGGGCGCTGGAGTGCTGGCGCGGCCACTGGTACCGGGCCGGCTTCGACCGCGACCGGCATAGCGCCCGGGTCTTCCGGCTCAGCCGGATCACCGGCAAGGTCCGCTCCCGCTCCGGCGGCTTCACCGGCGCGGTGCCCGAGCACGTCGACGTCCGCGCCACGGTCGCCCGGTTCGCCGGCGAGGGCGCCACCGCCACCGCCACCGTCCGGCTGCGCCGCGGCGCCGCCTTCCCGCTGCGCGCCAAGGCGCTGGCCACCCGCCAGGCCGACGAGCAGTGGGACGAGGTGGAGATCCCGTACGGCAACGGCCTCGGCGCCGACCTCGCGGAGTTCGGGCCCGACGTGGTCGTCCTCGGACCGGACGACCTTCGGGCCGACGTCATCGACCGGCTGCGCGCCGTCGCAGGAGTGGGGGAGACCCGGGCATGAGCGAGCGGAGCGAGCGAATCATGAGTAGGCGCGCAGGTTGCGAAGCGACTGCCGGGCGCAGCGAGGTGGGCGCATGAGCAACGCGATCGACCAGACCCGGCGGATGCTGTCGCTGGTCACCTACCTGCGCGAGCGCCCCGGCGCCGAGGTGGCCGAGGTCGCCCGGGCCTTCGGCATCTCCGAGCGCGAGCTGATCGGCGACCTCAACGTGCTGCCGATGTGCGGCACCAGCTTCCGCGGCGGCGACCTGCTCGACATCGACACCGACGGCGAGCGGATCTGGTGGCACAACGTCGACGACGTCGCCCAGCCGCTGCGCCTGGCCGCCGACGAGGCGACCGCGCTGCTGGTCGCCGCCCGCGCGGTGGCCGGCCTGCCCGGCCTGCGCCGCCGCGACCGGGAGGCGCTCACCCGCGCGGTCACCAAGATCGAGGACGCGGCCGGCGAGAGCGCCGAGTCCAGCGCCCGGGTCGGGGTCACCTTCGAGGCCGAGGGCCAGGTCTTCGCCGACATCGACCGCGCGCTCACCGAGGGCCGCAGGCTCTGGCTGCGCTACTGGTCGCACGGCCGCGGCGGCATGACCGAGCGCGAGGTGGACCCGATCCGCCTGGTCACCGAGGGCCACACCTACCTCGAGGGCTGGTGCCGGACCTCCGAGGACCGCCGGATGTTCCGGCTCGACCGGGTCGCCGAGATCGCGGTGCTCGACGAGCCCGCCGACCCGCCGCGGCTGGAGCCGCGCGACCTGTCGGCCGGCCTGGTCAGCCCCGCCGCGGACGACCCGGAGGTGGTCGTCGAGGTCGGCCCGGGCGGCCGCTGGGTGGCCGAGTACTACACCCACGACAAGGCCGAGGAGCTCCCCGACGGCGGTCTGCGGATCACCCTGCGCAGCGCCGACCCGTCGGGGCTGCGCCCGCTCGCCCTGCGGCTCGGCCGCGACGGCCGCATCGTCTCGCCGCCCGCCCTCGCCGAGCAGGCCCGCGAGGCGGCCCGCGCCGCCCTCGCCGGCTACCCGGACGGGCAGGCCTGAGCACGTGGCCTACGGCACCAGATTCCAGGTCTACTGCTCGCAGTGCCGGGAGAAGGTCGAGCTGCCCGCCGAGGACTTCCGGCTGGCGCTCGGCCCCACCCCGAAGCGGACCTTCTACGGCTTCGTCTGCCCCGAGTGCGGGGCCTCGGTGCGCAAGCCCGCGGGCGAGAGGATCGTCCACGCGATGACCGAGGCGGGCGTGAAGACCATGCGCCTGCTGCCGGTCGAGGGCTGAGCGGGCCGGGACGGATAGGGTCGGGCCATGCAGTGGATCCTCATCGCCGCCGTGCTGGCGGCCACCGCCGGGCTCCTGGTGCTCGGGGTGCTGGCCGTCCGGCTCTGGGCGGACGTCCGGACGCTGGCCCGCGAGGTCGACGCCGCGTCCCGGGCGCTGGGCGCGGCGGCCGGGCAGCTCACCGGTCGCTGACCCGGCCGGGTACCCTCGTGGCAGGCCCCGCGGTGCGGCCGGGGCGCGCAAGGTACGGGCGGTTGCCGGGCCGTTACCGGCAGCGGTTAGCATCGCCCCCAGCGGGGGGCGGACCCCCGGTGAGGAAGGTGGTCGCGCCATGCGCATCTCGCCGACGGCGGTCCTGCTGATCGCGGTCTTCGCGGTGCTGCTCTTCGGCGGCAAGCGCCTGCCGGACGCGGCCCGCTCACTGGGCCGGGCGCTGCGCGTCCTGCGCAGCGAGGCGAAGGCGCTGCGCTCGGACTCCGCCACCGCCGCGTCGGCGCCGTCCCCGACGGAGCCGGCACCCAGGACGATCAAGGCGGCGCCCGGTGCTCCGGGCCCCGCCCGCCCGGTCGCCCGCGATCCCGGCACCGCCCCGCGGGGCTGACGCCGTGACCGGCACCACGGGGGCCCGCCGTCCGGCGGGCTCCGTCGTACGAGTTGAGGACCGGGGTTGAGCAAGTCTTCCAAGGCGCCGAAGGCGTCGAAGCCGACGAAGGACCCCGAGGGCCGGATGGCCCTCGCCGACCACCTGCGCGAGCTGCGCAACCGGGTGGTCAAGTCGGTCCTGGCCATCGTGGTGTTCACGGCCGTGGCGGCCGTCTACCACAAGCAGCTCACCGACCTCCTGCTCAACCCACTGCCCAAGTGCGGCACCAACGGGCTGACCACCGACGGGCAGAAGTGCGGCGTCATCTCGACGATCGGCCTGCTCACCCCGTTCACCCTGGCGCTGAAGGTCAGCCTCACGGCCGGTGTGGTCGCCGCCACCCCGGTCTGGCTGTACCAGCTCTGGGCGTTCGTGGCGCCCGGCCTGCACAAGCACGAGCGCAAGTACTCGGTGAGCTTCCTGGCCGCGGGCATCCCGCTGTTCCTGGCCGGTGCGGCCCTCGCCTACCTGGTGCTGCCCGCCACGGCGCGGATGCTGATCTCGTTCGCGCCGACCGAGGCCGTGCCGATCATGCCCGCCGAGGACTACCTCGACGTGGTGACCCGGATGGTGCTGGTCTTCGGCGGCGCCTTCGAGCTGCCGCTGCTGCTGGTGATGCTGAACTTCGTCGGGGTCCTCACCGGCAAGCGGCTGCTGGGCTGGTGGCGCGGCATGGTCATGGGCATCACGGTCTTCGCCGCGTTCGCGACGCCGAGTGCCGACCCGCTGTCGATGCTGGCGCTGGCCGCGCCGATCTGGGCGCTGTACTTCGTCGCGGTCGCCATCGCGCTGGTCAACGACCGCCGCCGGGCCCGCAACAACCCGGACGCCGACCTCGACGACGAGGAGGCCTCGCACCTGGACCTGTCGGTCGAGGGCGTGGCGGCCGGGGAGGCCGTCGAGGCGTCCGCGGCCCCGGAGGCGCCGGCGCCCGTGCCGGCCGCCCGCCGCGAGCAGATGGACGACATCACCTGAGCCGGCCGGACCGGCTGACCGAAGGGCCCCGGCCCGCCGCCC
>NZ_JBHWBW010000089.1:0-21951 GCF_042735675.1 Kitasatospora sp. NPDC059571 | reverse complement strand
GGGTGCCCTCGGGCGTGACCCGACCGCCGAGCGCCAAGTCGCCCTGCGCGACCAGGACGAGGTTGCCGTGCAGGCCGGCGCCGTCGCGGGTGCCGACGGCGTGGACGGGGGTCGTGAAGCGGTGGTCGCCGCCGAGCGCGTGCCAGGTGCCGGAGACGGTGAACAGCTTGGCCACCGAACCGGGGATGAAGAACTTGTCCGACTGGAGCTCGTGCAGCACCCCGCCCTGAGGGTCCTCTTCCAGGACGCCCCACTGGGCGTGCGCGTAGATCGGTTTGTCGAGGATCCGCCCGAGGATGTCCTGCGTGTCCCCTCCGACTCCGCCGCCCGGCGGCCCTCCGCCGGCGATAGTCAGCGCGGCCAGGGCCAGCATACCGCCGGCGAGTCCGGTTCGTCCTATTCGTCGCATGTGGCGCTTGATCGCCATTCAGCCCACCAGTTCTGGATGTCCGGTCCGGCGCCGTGGACACCCGACACGGCGGCCGCGTCGGGGAGACGGCATCCGGCGCCACGGTGATCGGCCGTCGTCGAACCGACGGTCGCACGCCCGCTCGGCAGCGGGGCACCCGTACGCGCCATCCGGGTGCCCGCGGTCGGCATCCGGGTGGCGCCCGTGACCGTGACCGGGAGATGCTCCGCAAGAGCCGGCCGACGCTCCGGACGCCCTCCGAGGAGGCGGCCGCGAGCCGGGCCGGGATCGCCCTGCACCGCCTCGCGTCCGAGTCCCCGCCGAGGAGGGCGACCGGTCTCCACCGAGCCGGTCCGTCACCTTTCGGGGGCCGAGTTCCCCCGCGAAGAAGATCGTCGCAGACTTGAGCACCTGCCGGGGGACGCCGTGCTGGCGCCGCGGGAGCCGATGGCCGACCCGGCCCGGTCGACCGCACGACGACGCGTGACGAATCCCTAGCGGCTCCCACCGACCCGACAGGGCCCACCGTTCACCCGCTACTCCTGGGAGACGACGAAGTCGGCCAGGCCGAGCTGCGCCCCGACGGTTGGGCCGCGAGCCTCTACGGCCGCTACCTCCTCGGCCCGGTCACCGGCGCCGGCGCCGCTTTCCCCTCGCTCGACTAGGCCGCCGCGGCCGTCTACCGCCGGATCCGCGAGCACCCCCCCGGCATAGGCCCGCAACCTCGCACCGAACTGCCCCCCAGGACAGCTCGGACCGAAGGCCCAGCGCGGCGCAAGGTCGGTGGTATCGGTGGGCGTCACCGCGGCGCGCACTGGTGCCCGTAGGCTGTCGCCGCGCTGTCTCCCCGCACCCGCAGGGACCTGGAGCCCCGGCCCACCCCATGGGTGGAGCCACTGGTGGGCAGGAGAAGCGCCGTGGCCATATCTCATCAATACGAGCTGCCCGACGAGCCGGCCCCCGGCCTGAAGATCGCCCTCACCCGCGTCGGCGACCTCGTGGTCTGCTCCCTCGCCGGGGACGTCCACATGGACCATCAGGCCGCCGTCGGACAGGCCCTGAACAAGGCCCTCGCCTGGCACCCGGCCCTCCTCGTCGTCGACCTGTCCGCGGTCGAGCTGTTCACCTCTACTGGCCTCAACGCCCTGATCACCGTCCGCCGCACCGCCCCCGGCACCCCACTGGTCCTGGCCGCCCCCAGCACCCACGTGCTGCACGTCCTCAACATCACCCAGACCGACCGGCTCTTCCCGATCTACCCCACCGTCGAGCAAGCCCTGGACCAACAAGCGGGCCCCGGCCCGACGCCCCCCGCACCATAGGGGCCGGCGGCGAGGCTGGTTCGTTCGGCGGTGCTCATGCCACTACGGCGGCGCGTTGCGGCCGGGCACCCCCGCCGCGACGTACCGTCGCTCACGGAGGGCCCACCGGTCTCCCTCCACGGTCCGGCCGCTCCCCCCGACGCCGGTAGCGACCGGACCAACCAAAGACCCACCGGGGCCATCACCGGCCCCTGCCGATGGCCCTCACCCGCGCCCGCGAGAGCTTGAAGGTCAGCACGCTCTCCGGAAGTTCGACGACTTCACTACGGAGTATCGCCCGGTGAACAGAATTATGGTCGAACTGCTCTCCAACTTGGTCGGCGAAAACCCGGACCAGGCATAATCACCTTGAGCCGTGTGCGCCCAGGCAATGGCGATTCGGGCGCGGGACGCGCATGCCAGGCCGGGCCAAGGGGCGGCGGGGCGCCTCGAGTAAGAGCGCGACCGTCGGCTTCACCTCGGCGGTGATCAGCTGACGCCCGGTGAGCCATAGGCAACCCCTGGGCCCTGAGCGCTTCACAGAGAGTTGGCCCCGGGCGTCGGCCGACCACCGCCGAGGAGCGCGGCCGTGAGGGCGCTGGTGTCGGGGTCACTCCTGTCAGATGCCCGAGGCCCTGACCTCCAGAGTGAGATCGGTGGGCCCCGGTGTCCGGCGTCCTCACGGCCGCTGTCGCGCGGATGATCGAATGTCCGTGGTCCGAGCCCGCCGCAGGGTGCACCTCTCACTTCGCCGGGACGCCTTCGAGCTCCTGCACAGACCGAGGCCCCTGCTGTCAGCTGGGGTCACGAACGACTAGTAGTGCTTTGTTAGGTGGTGTCGTAGGTCTGCCATGGGGTGGGTTGTCGGCAGGTGGGGCAGGTGCCGCTCCAGGTGGCGATGAGGTGTTGGAGGAGGTCCAGGGCCTGGTGGAGGGTCAGGCCCTGGCAGGGGCTTTTGGGTGGGTGCGCTGTTCGGTGAGGAACAGGTGGGCGGCGCTGACGAGGGTGACGTGACGGTGCCAGCCGGTGAACGAGCGGCCCTCGAAGTGGTCCAGGCCGAGGCGGGTCTTCAGCTCGCGGTAGTCGTGCTCGATCCGCCAGCGTGACTTGGCGAGCCGGACCAGGTCCTTGGCGGGGATGTCCGCGGGCAGGTTCGAGATCCAGTACCGGACCGGCTCCGTCTCGCCCTCCGGCCACTGCGCGATCAGCCAGGAGAGCCGGATCGTGCCGTCCTCGGCGGGCCAGGGTCGTCGGCCGGCCAGGCGTACGCGTAGGAGCACGAAGTGCGAGCTCATCGCGGCCCTGGAGCCCTTGCGCCAGGTCACGGTCCGTCCGGCGTGGCGGCCTGCGGTCCGGAGCACAACCATGGTCCCGATGCAAGCACTCAGGCGCTGTCAAAACTCGGCAACATCACTCTCCCGTGGCGCTCGGCGCTGTCACCTCCGAGCGACAGGTGCTGTCACAACTCACGTATAGAGCCAGTCAGGTTAGGCCCGCCCCGCTGCAACGGACTGGACCGCCGACTGCCTGGGGCCGGTGCGGGCAGCACGGCGGTGGCGTGAACGGATCCGGGCCGCCCCGGGGCCGTCGCCGCCGTCGGCCTTCGCCCCCAGTACCTGGGCGACAGGCAGCAGGACACCGTCGACGGCGTTCTGCGCCTGTGGTTCGCCCTCGCGGTCGGCCAGGGCCGCGGCCGACACCTCGCCTTCCGCACCCTCCCCCGCCGACGGACGAAAGCCCGCTCCCCCTGAGCGGTCGCATTTGGCGGCGACGAACTCGGGTGTCTCGTGGCGAAGGTCGACGTCGGCCAGGAGCAGCGGGACGCTGACGGCAGGGGCGGTGACGACGGCGTCGGTGTACTGGGCGCGGTCCCCGGGCAACGGGTGGGCGGCTTCGCCCGTTGCGTCGGGCCCTTGTCCGCAGTGATGTGTACCGAGCCCGGCCAGCACGCCGGCGACCTGGCAAGCCCCCAGCTCACCCGGCTACGCCACGCGACGACCGAACTGCAGACCCAGCCCCCATCACCCGAAACGACCCAGGCAACGACCGACATCCGAATCTGATCAGCCCAGCTCACACCACCCCACCCCGATCAGAAAAGACGCCCATGGACATCTCCCCGTGCTCAACCTTCAACGAGCAGGCAAGATCGAGCAGCGCAGCGTGCAGGATCGTGTCCGCCCTTCGTCACCCACCCTGGGGCACGGGTCCTGATCCGTCATCTTCCGCCGCCGCGGCCGCCCGCACGCGCTGCTCCTCGCGAGCGGAGCCGACGTCCCGTTCCAGGGGTGTGCGGCTCACGGCCGTCGCGAGGTCCTCCAAGGCCCGTTTCTGCAGTTCCGCCCCGCGCCGCACCACCGGGCTCCGGTCCCTGGCCGCGGAGCCCTCCCATGCGCGGAGCGCCTCCTCCACGCGCCCCCAGTCCGGGTTCCTGTGCTCGCGCACGTCGGCGGCCGCCTGACCGGTGTCCGCCTCCAGGGCCTCGGCGAACCGCTCCGCCTCGGGCACGAAACGGCTGTCGGCCCGCGGGACGTGGCTCTCCATGAGCATCGCCGCCCGGCCGAAGCGCTTGAGCGCCTCCTGCGCCTCCTCCGCCTCGCGCGACGTCAGACCCCTGGGCCGGACCGGTTCCTGCCTTGCGCGGTCGTAAGCCGCCTGCCAGGCAGCGCGTGCCTCTCTGCTCGCCAGCAGGGCCCTGCGCATATCGGCGCGATGCTCCGGAGACGGTTCGGCGTGGCTGCGGAGCACCGCGGCCGCATAGCGGCCGTTGGCGGCGAGCCAGTCTGCAAGCCGGTCCGGCAGCCGGGGCGTCTCCCAGGCGGGGAAGACCAGGTACGCCAGCATTGCCAGGGCGCCGCCGAGCAGGGTGAGCACCACCCGCTCCGGGACAGTCTGCTCCCAGGCATGGCCGCCCATGCCGAGCAGGAAGACGACGTACGCGGCAGTGAAGCACTGGGAGTAGGCGTAGCCGGTACGGATCAGCGTGTACGACAGGCCCGCCGAGATCACCGCCAGTGCGCCGAACACATTGGCGTCCGGGCCCGCGGCCTGCACCATCCCGGTGGCAAGCGCGACTCCCGCCAGGGTCCCGGCGAGACGGGCCACCGCGCGCGCGTACGTCCGGTGGAAGTCCGGCCGCATCACCATCACCGAGGTGAGGGGCGCCCAGTAGCCGTGGGCGACGGGTAGCCGGGCGGCGATCAGATAGCCGAGCGTGGCCACCGCCGCCAGGCGGACGGCGTGCCGGAACACGGGCGAGTCCTGGCGGAGCTCATGGCGGATCGCCCGGACGACGACCGGGAGCAGCCGGAACATCGTCGGGCGCAGCAGGAACGGGGCGTCACTCGCGGCGCCGGGAGGCGGGGGCGCCTTCCCGGAGGCGCCTCCGCTCCCGACGATCTCCAATGCCTCGCCGAGCAGTTCCACGAGCCGCTCGGCGGCCTGCCGGGCGGGCCCCTCCAGTACCTCGTGCTCCGCGTCGACGTGGAGCACGTCCGCGCTACTGGGCGGCACGGCGACGGGAGTGCCGCGGCGGATCGAACGGGCGGCCGCGTCCAGGACGTCGGCGGTCGCGTTGAGCAGCTCCCGCGCGCGGTCCCTCTCGGGTCCCTCCGGCGGGGCGCCGACGTCCGGGTCTGCGAGCGCGGCGACGGCCGGCCGAATGCGCTCGGCGAGGCCCCGGGGGCCGTGGAGGACGGGGGGACGGGTTCGGGCCTGTGATGGCGTCACGGCGGCCGCGTCCCGGGCCGTCATCAACGGCTCCGGGTCGAACGGGGCGGTCGGGTCGTGTCGCAGCCGGCGGGCGTAGTCCGCCACGGCGGCGAGGGCGTCAGCGAGCGCGTCGCGATGCGCCCCCCAACGGCGGATCGGGAACAGCAGGATCAGCAGGGCCTGCGCTACGCCTCCGAGCGCGATGACCCCGGCGTGCTCCAGGGCTCGTTCGACGCTCGTCGGCAGGGTGACGGTCACCAACATGCTGCCGACCGTCGTCGCTGCAACGATCCCAGCGGTCGATCCGACGGCCCACGCCATCCCCGCGGCAAAGGCCCACACGGCCAGCAGTGGGAGGAACGTCACGAGTCGCCCAGCCGCCAGGTAGCCCACGAAGGTGCTGAGCGCGAGACCCGCGCCCGCACCGAGTGCGATCACCTTGCGTGGACGCCAGGTGCGCTGGAAGGTGGCCCCGCCCGCGGAGTAGGCACCGAGGGCTGCGGACGCGGCATACGCAGGAGAGACCAGCCACAGCGCCGGTCCCATGACGATCGCCACCCCGGCAGCCGCGCGCAGCGCATGCAGGGGCTCCAGCCGCGTCTCCTCGATCGTGAGCCCGGATCGCATGACCTCCCCGAAGGCCCGCAGCCATGTCACGGATGTGAGCCTAGCCGGAACGCCCTGCCGGCTCGCCTTCGCCGCGCGACGCCGGGCGCCCTCGCGTCGGGGCCGCGGGTGAGCACACCCCGAGACCTTCTTCGTGGCCCCGAAACGGGGCTCTGGTCTCCGGGTCCGGCATGACTGTTGTCCCCTGTCGACGGCATGACCTGGGGTGGTGTCCGAGCGATCCCTGGCGTGTTCGCCACTGCGGCGTTCGGTCCCATCAGCATGGGGCCGCTCCGCGTCGCGATGTTCACCCTGCTGTTCGATCGGCACGCCCGCCCGACTACCCGGGGCAGCTCAACCCGCCAGTCGGCGCCACGGCCTGGCAGGGCAACACAGGGAGGCTAATTTGGCCCGGCATGCGCATGCATTCGCGCGCCCCGTCGGTCAGGCTGACTAGGAAACCCAGGGCCGGGAGCCTCCGCGGCGCCCGCAGTCGAAGGTTGCCGTCATGACTGTGATGTCCATCGCCCGGTTCGAAAGAGAGCATTCACCACTTCCAGAAGATCGACCAAGAAGTAGAACTCAAACCGATCCTGGAACAGCTCGCCACCCACCCCCCGATGGACCGCACACCTGACGAGGAGACCGAGGCGGCCTACCCGGATATCATCGGCGGACTCAGCCTGGCCCTTGCTCAGAGCTTCAAAATCCTCCACCCCGAGCTGAAGAACCCCCAGCCTCAGCATTGGGACGAGGCCCGAGCCGTCTTCGACCTCCTGCTCTGAGCGGCGACCGGACCAGGCGGTACTCAAAGGCGAGCCGGAACTGGAGTTCGACATTCAGCCCGCCGGATGGGTCCACCACACCGACTTGTCTCCGCGTGCAAGAAGCCCCCCGGCGGGCTGAACGTTATGGCGTGCCCGGGCGGCCGATGGAGCGGAGCGGCTGGGCCGCGGAAACCCGAGGTGCCCCGACTCCAGGGAGGCGTCATGGACGCCCATGTCACTGCCCAGGGAAGCCCCATCGCCACGGTCAACCCCTACACCGGTGAAAGGGTTCGTGAGTTCCCGGCGCTGAGCGCGGAGGAGGTGGGGCGCACGATCGACGCGGCCCACCGTAGCTTTCCGAACTGGCGTGCCCAGTCGACGGCCGACCGGGGGGACCGCGTGCAATACGCCGGCCGGCTGATGAGGGAGCGCAAGGAGGAGCTGGCGCACCTCCTGACGCTTGAGGTCGGCAAGCTGATCAACTCAAGCCGGGCAGAGGTCGACCTCGCGTCCGACATCCTCACCTACTACGGCGAGCACGGCCCCAAGCTGCTGGAAGAACGACCCCTGCCAGTGCCCGAGGGCACGGCTGTGCTGGTGAACGAACCGCTCGGCGTCCTTCTCGGCGTGATGCCGTGGAACTTCCCGCTGTACCAGGTGGCCCGATTCGCAGCTCCCAACCTCGTCCTCGGCAACACGATCCTGCTCAAGCACGCGAGTAGCTGTCCCCAGTCCGCACTGGCACTCGAACGATTGTTCACGGATGCGGGTGTGCCGAGCGGGGTCTACACGAATCTATTCGTGCGGGGCAGAGACGTCGGGAAGATCATCGACGACTCTCGAGTGCAGGGTGCGTCACTGACCGGAAGCGAGCGAGCGGGCGTGAGCCTGGGCGAGATCGCCGGCCGCAATGTCAAAAAGTCCGTCCTCGAGCTGGGTGGCAGTGATCCATTCATCGTGCTGGACGGCCACAACCTCGAGCGCACCGTGTACGCCGCGTTCCTCGGCCGGATGGGCAACACCGGGCAGTGCTGCGTGGCGGCCAAGCGCTTCATCGCCCTTGCCGATGTCTACGAGGCCTTCCTCACCGGGCTGCGCGAGCGGATGAGCGAACTGCAACCGGGAGATCCGCTCGACCCCGCCACCACGCTCGGCCCGCTGTCCTCCGAGGCTGCGGCCGAACTACTGATGGAGCAGGTTCGTGACGCGGCGGACAAGGGAGCCACGGTGGTGCTGGGCGGCGGGCGGCCCGACCGGTCGGGTGCCTTCGTCGAGCCGACCCTGCTCACCGATGTCACACCGGACATGCGGGCCTACCGGGAAGAGCTCTTCGGTCCCGTCGCCACGGTCTACCGGGTCGCCGACGAGGATGAGGCCGTGGCACTGGCCAACGGCTCCCCCTACGGCCTGGGAGGCGCGGTCTTCGCCGCCGACCCGGAGCGTGCTCGCGGGGTCGCGGACCGGCTGCAGGCGGGCATGGTGTGGATCAACCACCCGACCGCGTCCTGTCCGGAGCTGCCTTTCGGCGGCATCAAGCGCTCCGGCTACGGGCGCGAACTCGGCGACGTGGGCATCGTGGAATTCGCGAACCGCAAGCTCGTACGCTACGTGGACGCCGACGCCCCGATCGGAGAAGTGCTGGGCTGAACCACGAGCCAGCCGACCGGGACCTCGTGGCGAGCTGGTGTTCGGGGGCGGGACAGGCGACGCCACAAAGTCAGTAGTTGGCCCTGCCATCGGCTGCCTACGGCCACCCGGGCACGTTCTCGACCGTACGGGCCGCGTAGCCCGGGCGGCGGCGCATGGCATCGAGGCTTGCCGGTTGGACCGCGGTGCAGCTGACGGTCGTGCCGTCCGTCAGGGTCACCGTCAGGCTGGTCCGGAGGCTGAACCCGGCAATGGTGTCCCAGGGCAGGACGCGGGTGCGGATGACGTTGCGGACGGTCAGCGTGTCGGCTCCTGCCGTGACGCCGATCCGAAGCATCCTCAGACCGATGACCGCCGTCGCCGTGTACAGGACGGCACGATCAAAAGTCGCCGTCGGGCATCCGGGCGAGAACGGGGTCGGTGGCTGCCAGAAGAACGGCGACCACCACCAGGACACCGGCAGTCGGCCGGTAGGACGGGTTACGGAACGTAGGCAACGGGGTTCTTTCAGACGGCTCCCAAAAGCGGCGCAGGACACGATAACCGCAGGCCGCGGATGCAACAGCACCCCCGGTACCCGGGTACCGCCCCGGGCGGCGGCCCGCAGTGTCGTCAGGCCCGCTCAACCCGACGCCGCCACATCTGTCGCCGGCAGCGCGGTCAGGCGCGGTCGTCCGGCAGGCATGCGTCGGCAAGGCGGCCGGGGCCGAGCCGGCGGCGGGCGCCGGGCACCGCGGCCGGCGCGTCCTTGGCGAGCGGTTCCAGGAACGGCGCACGCTCGACGGGCAGCAGCCGGGCCCGGTCATCGGCCGCCACGGGCGCATCGGTCGCGGTCCCGGAGAAGAGGGGCTGCCACAGCGGCCGACGGTCGGAACTCATGACCTGCAGTCTGGCAGCCCCGGGACCTGTGACTGAGCACTTCAGTTGGCGAGTGGAGCGCTGGGAGCACTACTCATGACCTGTGGATCGGCCTCAGGGTGGACGCGAAGGGCGCACCTTTTCGAGTGATCGACTTCTGGTCATCGAGTAGGCCGACGTTGCACCGTCGGCCAGAAAGGCACGCCCGTGCTCAGCGTAGTGAACCCCGATGGATCGACCGAGACCGGCTCCCTGATCGACGACATCGTCCGGGAGGGGGCACGGCGGATGCTGGCCGCCGCGCTGGAGGCCGAAGTCAACTCCTACATAGCCGAGTTGGCGGACCTGCGTGACGAGAGTGGGCGCCGTCTGGTGGTCCGCAACGGCTATCACCAGCCGAGGAAGGTGACCACCGCAGCCGGGACGGTCGAGGTGAAAGCGCCGCGGGTCAACGACAAGCGCGTCGATGAGGCAACCGGCGAGCGCAAGCGGTTCAGCTCGGCGATCCTGCCGCCGTGGTGCCGCAACCACCAGGCATTCGGCGAGCGCGACCTGTCCGCCACGGACTACGTCTACATCTGGGCCGATGGCATCCATCTGCGGATACGTCTGAAGCAGGCGAAGGCGGCGGTCCTGGTCGTGATGGGCGTGCGCGCGGACGGCACCAAGGAGCTGATCGCCATTGCGGATGGTTACCGCGAGTCGTCGGGCCGGCCTGCTGCGGGACTGCCAGCGGCGCGGCATGCGCGCTCCGGTCCTGGCCGTCGGGGACGGCGCCGTCGGCTTCTGGAACGCGATCAACGAGGTCTTTCCCGAGACCCGCCATCAAAGGTGTTGGGTTCACAAAACAGCCAACTGCCTCGACAGCCTCCCGAAGCCGGCCCAGCCTGCGGCGAAGAAGGCCATCCAGGACATCTACGACGCCGAAGGCCGCGAGCACGCGGCCAAGGCCGTAGCCGCGTTCGCCAGACAGTACGGCGCGAAGTTCCCCAAGGCCGTCAAGAAGATCACCGACGACGAGGACGAACTCCTGGCCTTCTACGACTTCCCCGCCGAGCACTGGATCCACCTGCGGACAACCAACCCGATCGAGTCGACTTTCGCCACCGTCCAGCTGCGGACCAAGGTCACCAAAGGGGCCGGCTCCCGAGCGGCCGCACTTGCGATGGTGTTCAAGCTCGTCGAGTCCGCCCAGACCCGCTGGCGAGCCGTGAATGCGCCCCACCTCGTCGCTCTCGTCCGAGCCGGAGCCCACTTCGAACGCGGTTACCTCCTGGAACGGCCGAACACGACCGCAGCATGAATCATGAACAGGGTGGCGGACCTGCCTCGAAGTTCGAGATCATCCGATCATATCGAGGAGGGCCTTGCCGGAGCCGGCCCGGTGAACCTGATGCATCGCCCGCGCATCCGTGAGCAGGTGGACGCGGCCTCGGGTTCAATCGTCATCCAGCGAGGAAGAAGTTGCCTGTGCAGGTGACACGTGGCAGTCGATGCGGGCAGCGATCGCCGGGCGGGACGGCACGGCGCGGCCGGACCGTCGCGAGCGCCGTCCGGGTGCCGACCGAGAGCGGGCACCGGCGGTGACGACTCCCGAGGTACCACCGCGGCCGAGCGGCCGGCGTCTGCTGCTCGGTGTCGTCCGGGACATCGTGGTCCCGATCGCGTTGTACTACGGCCTGCGCGCCGCCGGCGTCAGCATCCTCGTCGCGCTGCTGGCCGGCGCCCTCCTACCGGCGCTCACCACGGCGATGCAGTGGCTGCGCACCCGCAGCCTGGAGGGCATGGCGGGCTTCATCGCCGGAACCATGCTGCTCGGCGTTGCAGCCGCACTGGTCAGCGGCAGCCCCCGGTTCCTGCTGGCCAAGGACGGCTGGCTGACCGGCGTCGCCGGGCTCTGGTTCCTGATCTCGATCAGGGCCAGGCGCCCGCTGCTCTTCCACGGCGGCCGGCCTCTGCTGGAGGGGCGGTTCCGCTCCGACGGCACCTCCTGGGACGTGTTGTGGGAACGCGAGCCGGCCTTCCGGCGAATCTGGCGGGTCTCGACCGCGATCTGGGGCGTGGCCATGCTGCTCGACGCCGCCGCGCGGGTCGTGATGGCCTACTCCCTGCCGGTGGACGCGGTTCCCGGCCTCGGCGCGCTGCTCTGGCCGGTCACGCTGCTGCTGTTGCAACTGGTGAACGGCGTCTACTACGAGGTGGCCGGACTCTGGCGGCTGACCTCCGGCGCGGCCGCACGCTCGACGGATGACTGAGCGCCCGCCTGCCGTCTCCGGCCACGCCGGGCAACCCTCCGCAGGCCTCGACGCCGAACTCACCCGCCGGCTCGACCACTCACTCGCCAACTGAAGCGCTCAGTCACAGGCCTGCCGCTCTGGCCAGGTCGACGGATGGTCACAGGACGCCGAAGTCGGCCCACTCGATGGCGGTGAACTCCACCGCCAGGCCCCACGGCCGGCGGCCCCTGTCGCGGAAGTCGTAGTCCTGGAGGCCGGCGCCAGGGATCGCGGCCTGGTCGGCCTCCGAGGCGCCGGCGTCCCGGGCGGCGAACAGCTCGGCGGCGACGTCACACGGCAGGTGCTGGGTGATCAGGCGCAGCCGCGGGTCGTCGGTGGAGCCGACCGCGGAGACGAACCCGAACCGGGCACCGGCGCTCAGCACGAACCCGCCCCGTTCAGCGGCCCGCCGCTCCCGCCGCCGCACCCGCGGCTGCCGGCCGGCCCGAACCGCATCCGCGATCGCATGCGCGGCCGCCGGCCTCGGGGTGGCGGTGCCCGTTATCCCACGCCGGCCCAGGGGGGCGGGGGGGGCCTTCCCCCACCCCCGCCAGGGCCCCTGGGGCGCCCCCGGGGGGGGCGCCCCATTGTCGCTGTTCGAGAGGATTACGTGTCCTTGTGCTCGAACCAGACCTGCCAGGCGTGCCGGCCACCGCCGCAGAGCCGGGTCTCCTGCCAGGAGCCGAGGCGGTTGTGCCATGCTCCGTACCAGTCGACCCAGTAGTTGCTGTTGTTCACACGGCACCGGATCACCATGCGGTCGTGGCCGGCGCCTCCCAGGCCGTCGCAGCCGCCGCTGACCGAGTACACGTAGTTGTGGTAGACACAGCGCGGCGTCGCGGCGCTCGCGCTGGTCGCACCCGGGATCGTCACGGCGCTCAGGGCGAGCGCACCCACCACCACGGCCTGCCCGTCGGACGACTCTGTTCGGCCGGACAGCGGGGGCGAACGGCAGCGCGTCAGCCCAGGTGGCAGTCGAAGGCGGCCGGGCCACGCTCCGTCCTGCTGCTGGCGCTCGGTCCGGGTGCCTGGCCCGACGTGCAGTACCGACCGGCCTGTCCGTGATCCCCGCCTGCTCGCGGCCGCTGCGATCGGCTACGGATCCGCCCGACCAGCCGGGACAAGGCCCCGCTGAGATCGCCGACTGGACCCGCACCCGCCGGCGAACCCAGCCGGCCACCAGGCCCCCTCGGTCCCCGGACCGCGCCGCCGCGCTGCGGCATCCCGCGCCCGGCAGACCGCAGCCCGAGGCGGCCCCGCCATCCCGGTGGGGACCCGACCGACGCCGGGTGACAGGCCCAGGGCCAGCCGCAGACCACCACTGCGGCCGGTGGGCCCGGCCAGCCGGTCCGCCGCGATGCTGTCCTGCGACACCCCGCGGCCGGTGGGTCCACCTGGCCGCCGGGAGCCGGCGGGCAGAACCTGCACAGGCCCGAGCGGTCGGCTGCCCGGCCGCGGCCGCAGCGTTGAACGGCGTCACCCGCCCGGCTCTCAGAGGGCATTTTGAACCGGTATGCCCATCCTGGGGGGCTCGGGATGTGGCGCTATCCGGGCGAGCGCGCTCCTTTGGCGGCTTCGACAGTCCCGGGCGGGGCGGAGTCAGCGCGGTGATCTATGGTCACGGCCATGACCAGGACCACGCCGCCCCGACCTCTGGATGTCGAAGAGCTCTTCCCGAAGCTGGCTGACTACCGTGGCGTGACGACCCGGTTGCACCCGCGGGCCGGGAGCCCTGACACCTCGGTCAGCTCGATCGGGGGCCCACTGCTCTGGCCCGTGGACGAACCGTGGCCGATGTGCACTGAGCCGCATCGGCGAGGGCGCGGCTACCGGATCGCGGACATCCGCTGCCGGCGGCAACTGCTCGCACAGGCCTGGGCCCGCGACGTGGCCCCTGGGCCGACGGACGAGGAACGGATCCTGCTCAAGGAGTTGGAGAGGAGGCACCGGGTGCCCGACCTCGCGGACACCGACCCGATCCCGCTGATCGGCTTGGCCCAGCTGTACCGGCAGGACGTGCCGGGCCTGTCGGCCGCGCCGGATGATTGCGATCTGCTGCAGGTGCTCTGGTGCCCGTTCGAGGCCCATGGTCCAAGCGGTCATGGCCTTGCCCTGCACGTGGTCTGGCGCCGATCCGATCAGGTCGGCGAGCCGCTGCGCGCGGCACCGGAGCCCTTGCTGGTCGGCTTCGAGGGTGCGGTGCCCGAGCCGTGCGTGCTGCACCCCGAGCAGATGGCCACCTACCCCTACATTGGAACGCTGCCCGCTCGTCTGCAGTCCAAGATCGAGGCTTGGGAGGAGAGGCAGGAGCGGAAGGCGGACAAGGACCCGGACGCCTACGTGCTCACCTACCAGCACGACCTGTCGATCCCTCCCGGCTACCGGGTCGGTGGCTTTCCCTCCTGGCACAGCACCGACCCGCACCCCATGACCTGCGCCGCCTGCAGCACACCCATGACCTTGCTGATGACCTTGGACAGCCGGGAATGGGACGGGGGCTGCACCAGCTGGATGCCGGTCGAGGACGGTCGTCTCCCTGAGCACCTACGGGACCCGCGCCCCGGCCAGCTGGCCTTCGGCCGGTACGGGCTGCTGAACGTCTTCACCTGCCCCACGAGGCCGGAACATCCGCACCGGTGGAGCATCCAGTAGGCACTGCCGGGATTCCCGCTAAGAGCAGTCGTGGCGTACGGCTTGAAGTGAGGGGGCGGCTACGGGCGACGCTGGGCAAACAGGCCCGGCTCGGTCTCGGCAAGAACGCCGAGGCCGACCAGGCGCTTGAGCTTGTGCCGGGTGCTCTCGATGCTCTTCGGCGTAAGCGGGAGATCCAGGGCCTGGCACAGGTCCCGGGCGCGTTTCGGCCCGGGAGTCTTGGCGAACGTGCCGAGGATCTGCTGGTAGGCCGGGTGGGTCGGCAGGGCAGGCGGCTCCTGGGTCGGTTCCGGGGCTGTCGCCGGGAGGGTGCGGAGTGTCTTGCGGGTCACGGCCAGGTTCTCAATCTCCTCGTCGAGTTCACGAGGGCGCGCGGCGAGTTCGTCGATCTGCGTGCGGAGCTGTTCCGCGGCGGTGCCCAGCTCGCGTTCGCGTGCGTCGATCCGCTCCAGGAGCGGTGTGATCTGGGCGTCCACGCGGTCACCCGCGCCAGGTGGGTGTGGTCTGGCCGGTGAGCCGGCGCGCTATCACGTCGATCATGGCCCAGCGCACCCTGGATTCGGAGGACTTCGGCCTGCTCTCGTAGTCACGCACGAGGCGCCGGAACAGCATGAGGATGCCGAGTGTCTGTTCCACGATCCACCTCTTGGCCTGGGGAACGAAACCGGCGTCCTTGTCGGCGGGGTTGCGTTCGACGATCTCGACGTCGATTCCGACCGTGGTGCCGTGTTCGACGACGCTCTTCTTGAAGCCTTGGTCGATCAGGGCCTTCTTGATGGTGCCGATCGGGGCGACCTGGCCGAGGAGGGCGATGCCGAACGCGTTGTCGTGGGCGCTGGCGGCCAGCACGGTCACGGCGATGACCAGGCCGAGGACGTCGACCGCCAGCCCGCGCTTACGTCCGGGCACCTTCTTGGCCGTGTCCTTCCAGGTCGTGGCCGCGGGCACGTTCACGGCCACGTGGACGCTCTGCGTGTCGATCACGACCAGGCTCGGATCCTCCGACCGCCCGGCCTTCTCCCGGACCTGCCAGCGCAGCAGGTCGTTGATCTTCACGTCCGTGCCGTCGTCGCGCCAGGCCGCGAAGTAGTAGTAAACGGCCGACTTCGGAGGGAGGTCGTGCGGGAGATAGTCCCACTGGCAGCCGGTCCTGCCCTGGTACAGAATCGCTTTGACGATCTCCCGCATCTCATAGCGGTCCTGATGGCCCGTCGGCGACGGGTGGTCGGCCTTCCATGCCGAGATCACCGGCTCGATCAGCGCCCACCGCTCATCGGACAGGTCGCTCTTGTAGGGCTTGCGGTCACTCACCCGAACGGCCCAGCAGGACCAAGCCGCGCGACCGGCCTCAACCGCCCAAGCCCACACGATCAGGCGACCACAAGAGGGTCATATCAGCTCAGAACGTCCTCTCAGAGCCCGACCAGCCGCGCCACAGCGGCCCTGACGGCCAGCCGCATCCGCGGCGCAGCGCCCGGGCGAACCGCGCCACCCGACGGTGAGAACGCTGCGTCATATGCCGGCCGCCCTGTCAGAGCCCGTTCCTGCTGTCCGACAGGCCTCTCTGGCAGTGGGATGCCACCGTGCTGTACCAGGCCATCGACCAGGCCAATCTGCTGACCCGTGTGGACTGCGCCTCCGGCGAGACGTTTGCCGGCGTCGCCTATGGCCCGGTGACCATGGTGGTGGGCTGGCTCGTTGATGGGAGCGGTGGTGCCTGGACGTCGGTGGTGCCGACGAGCATCGGCTCGGGCTGGGTTTGCCGCTGTGTGTGTCGGGTCCGGTGGTGGTGTGGCCGGGGTGTCGGTTCAGAGTGGGATGACGATCAGGCCGGCGATGTAGCGGGCCAGGCGCGAGGGGCCGTGTCCGGCGAGTGCGCGGTGGATGTCGTCGGGCATCGTGGGTCGTAGACCGGCGGTGACATGGCGGAGATGGGCGACGGTATCGAATTGCGCTCTTCGCCCGGGTTCGTCGAGGAGGGTGCCGTCGGTGGCCCGGGCCGGGCATGGTGGCTGGTGCTGCAGGGCGTGGTGGAGGGTCCGGGCGACCGCGCCTGCGCCGGACTGCGGTTCGGTGAGCAGTGGCCGCAGCCGGCGGTGCACGCCCTGCCGGGCGAGTTCGGTATCCGTGGCGAGGGGCGGGTACGGCTCGGTGCGGGGGGTGAGGAGTGAGGTGAACGGGATGGCGCGTTCCAGGAGTTCGGGTCCGTCGAGGCCGCCGAGTCGGAGCCCGGCGTTCTGGGCCTCCTCGGCCCGGTACCGGAGGTCGGCGCGGACCGCCAGGGCCGGCAGCAGGCCGGCGGCCCGGGTGTACGGGTGCTGGTCGTCCGCGGTCGTTTCCGTGGCGGCGGCTTCTTCTGCGGACCCGTCGGCGGTGGCGGTGGCGGCCGCGGGGTGGAGCAGCAGTGCGGCGGGCACGCCGAAGTGCTCGGACGTGTACAGGAGTCGGGTCAGCTGCGCGTCCGGGTGGGCCCGGCGGTCCGAGCCGATCCGCCAGATGCCCGCGTGCCGGGTCAGGCTCCGGACCTGGATCAGGCAGCCGAAGCCCCGCCCGCCCGGTTCCACCCACCACCAGAGCAGGTCGGCGCCGGTGGCCCTGCCGAGGTGGCGGTTGAACGAGACGTACCGGGCCGCGGGCGGCAGTTCCCGCAGCAGTCCGCGGACGATCGCCTCCTCCGCCGGGAAGGACCCGCGGAAGAGCTCCCGGGCGGGCATCCAGGGGCGGCGGCTGCGGGCAACGGCCCGGCCGTCGATCGGCAGGCGTGCTCGGCCGGCCAGACTCATCGGGCTGCGCCCCCTCCGGTGCCCGGGTCGGCGGCCGGGTCGCGGGCCGCCGTCGTGGTCGAGTCCATGATGACCCATCGTCGTGTTCGCCGTGGGGGTGCCCCGGCGCCTGAACGCGCGGCGGGAGGGCGGGGGTGTGTGCAGCGCCCGCGGCCTCCTGGCGCGGCAGCTCGCCACGGCCTTGGGTCTTGGCGGGCGGATGGACCGAAAAGTATGACTATCGATCAGGGTGTGGAGAGCTACTGGGCTTTACTCCGAAGCGCCGTCTGCATGGTGCACGGGCGGCCGCCGGCGGCTTTGGGGCCGGGCTCAGGCCTTCGGCGGCTCGACTTCGGTGAAGAGGTTCCCTGTTCCCGGATCTCCGGATCTCTGTTCATGTTCCGCTGGTGGGCCGGCGCTCTCGCGGGCGGATTCTTGTCGTGCTTCGGTCGGCGGGTTCCTGAAGGCTTTGGGGGCTCGTGTGTGTGGGGGTGGGGGGTTTGGTCGGTCGGGGAGCAGGGTCCATTGTTGGGGGAGTTCGACGGTCATCAGTGCGGTGACGTCGGCGGGTGGGAAGTCGGGCCAGCGTCGAGTGGTGTCGTGGCGGCGGTTGAGTCGTTGGTCGAGGAAGTGCTGCCAGCGGATCAACCCGTCGGCGGCGTCGGTGGGGTTGAGGGTGCCCGTGGTCATGGCTTCGGCGTAGTCGTCGAGGTCGAGGATGCGGTACGGGTGGTCGGGTGGGCCGACGATGGCGTCGATCCACATGTCGTCGACGTGCAGGACATGGCCGTGGTCGGTCACGGTGACCAGGTCGCAGTACCACCAGCCTTGTTGTTCTGCGGGGAAGGTGACGGGTTGGTTGATCTGTACGCCGTGGTCGAGCAGGACGAAACTGCGTTGGACGTGGTGGCGGCCGTCGTGTTCGAAGCCCCAGTCGTAGGCGACGACGTCGCCTCGGCGGATGCCTGCCGATTGTATCCGGCGGTCGCGAAGGACGGTCAGGGGCTGAGGCTGGCCCCGGGGAGGTGTCGGCTCGGTCATCGCGCCATTGTGGCGGAGGGCGTGAGCCGGCCACCGGGACCGGTTCGGTCGGTGCGGCTCGGGTGGGCTGTGGGGCGGGTGCGGGGTTGGCCTGCGGTTCTGCCGGGGCTTGTCCCGGTGCGGTGCCGGGTGGCGGGAGGCGGCGGTGGCGGGGTGGTGCGGTGTGCCTTGCCGGGTGGCGGCGGTGTCCTTTTCGGTTGCCGCTGCGGTGTGCCACGAGGAGGCGGACCCGGGGTGGGGTCCGCCTTCTGGTCCGCTTCCTGGTCCGGTTCCTGGTCTGCCTGTCTTTCAGGGGGGTCTGTGTGTGGTGGGTGTGGGTCAGTGGGGTGTGGTGGTGAGTGCCTGGGTCAGGGTGGTGGGCGGGTGGCCGATCAGGCGGTGTAGGTCGCCGGTGTCGGTGTGCATCTCGCCGCGGCTCAGGCCGAGGTCGGCGTCGGCGAGGACCTCGGCCATGTCGGCGGGCAGGCCTGCGGCGGTCAGGGCGCGGGCGAGTTCGGTCACCGGGAGGTCGGTGTAGGTGATGTGTTTCCCGGTCGTGGTGGAGATCGCGGCGGCGAGTTCGGTCAGTGTGAAGGATTCGTCGCCGCCGAGTTCGTACACGGCGCCGGTGTGGCCTTCGCCGGCGAGGACGGCCGCGGCGGCCTCGGCGTAGTCGGCGCGGGACGCGGCGCTGATCCGGCCGTGGCCCGCGGCGCCGACGAGGGTGCCGTTCTGCAGGATCTGCGGCAGTCGGCCGGTGTAGTTCTCCAGGTACCAGCCGTTGCGCAGCAGCACGCTGGGGATGTCGCGTTCCCGCAGGTACTGCTCGGTCTCGCCGTGCGTGGCGCCGATGACGGTGGTGGCCGTGTCCGCGTGTGTCGTGCTCGTGTACGCCAGCAGTGACACGCCCGCGGCGGTGGCGGCGTCTATCACGCGGCGGTGGTTGGCGACCCGCTCGTGCACGGGGATCGAGGCCGAGACCAGCAGCAGTCTGTCCGCTCCCGCGAAGGCCGCGGTCAGGCCGGCGGGGTCCGTGAAGTCGGCGCGGCGTACGGTGACGCCCCGTTCGGCCAGGTCCTTGATCCCGGTGGTGTCCCGGCCGGTCGCGATGATCTCCGCGGCCGGGATCCCGCGCCGCAGCAGCGCCTCGACGGTGAGCCTGCCCAGCTGGCCGGTGGCTCCGGTGACGACGATCGACATGACGGTCCTTCCCTCCCGCACGCGCCTGGCGCGCCTGTCGCGGTTCGTTCACAGCGGGACGGAACCCAGCTTGGCCTGCACACTCTCTATTGGGAAGTAGCCACTTCTTGGTAGGGTACTTACCCGAACGAAAGTATTGGGGTGAGCTCTGTGGCGGCTGTCGAGAGCGGGGCCGGGCCCGTGCCGTCCTTCGATCCGTACGAGCGCGGCTGCCCGTCGCGTGACCTGCTCGACCAGATCGGCAGCAAGTGGGCGGTCCTCGTGCTGGGCGAGCTCGGCCGGAACGGGGCCTGCCGGTTCAGCCGGCTCCGGCAGGCGCTGGCGGGCGTGAGCGAGAAGATGCTCACCCAGACGCTGCGCACTCTTGAACGTGACGGGTTGGTCAGTCGGACCGTTTATCCGCGGGTGCCGCCGCATGTGGAGTACGAATTGACCGCGCTCGGTGGGACGTTGCGGGAGCCGTTGAAGGCGCTCACGCAGTGGTCGGTGCGGCACATCGAGGAGGTCATCACCGCTCGCGAGGAGTATGACGAGCGCACCGGGCGCGCGCGGTAGGCGGGCGGCCGGCCGTCGCTGTCCTGGGTGGGTGGCCGGGGGTGTGTCGTGTGCGGGGTCGGCTTCGGCTGTCGCCGTCCTGGGTGGGCCGCCGGGTGGGTGCGCGGGTCGGCCTTGGCTGTCGCTGTCGCTGTCCTGGGCGGGTGGGGGTGTCGGTGGTGTCGGTGGTGTTGCGGGTCGGTTCGGTGGTGTTGTGGGTCGGTTCGGTGGTGTTGTGGGTCGGTTCGGTGGTGTTGTGGGTTGGTTCGGTGGTGGGGTGGGCGGGGGAGGGGTGTGTGGGTGTGCTGGTTTCGGTGTGGGTTGGTGGGTGTTCGTCAGGGTGTTTCGGGGTGTGGGTGGTTCGCGGGTCTGTCGGGTGTCGTGTCGGTGGGTTCGGTGGGCTTGGTGGGTTCGGTGGGGGTGAGTGTGGCGAGGAGGTGTAGTTTCTCGTCGCTGTCGCTGCCTTTGTCGGGGTAGTAGATGACGAGGATGACGTCGTCGATGGCGAGTTTGTCGCGGTGGAGGTGGAGTTCGCCGACGGCGGGGTGGTTGAGTGTGGTGGTGCCTCCGTCCAGGGTGCGGACGTCGTGGCGGGCCCACAGGGTGCGGAACCGTTGGCTGGACAGGGCGAGTTCGCCGACGAGTTCGACGAATCGGGGGTTGTCGGTGTCGTCCCCGATGGTGGTGCGCAGGGCGGCCACGAAGTCGGTGGTGGCGCGTGCCCAGTCTTGTTGGAAGGCTTGTTCCTCGGGGTCCAGGAGGAGGGAACGCAGTCGGTTCTCGCCGGGTCGCAGGCGGGGGGAGAGGGCGATCGCCATGGGGTTGGAGGCCAGGACGTCGAAGGCGCGGCCCTCGACGAACGCGGGAAGTTGGAGGTGCGCGAGCAGTTGGTGCACCCGTGCCGGTACGTGTTCGGGTCGTCGGCGGCGTGGGGCTCTCGGGCGTGTCGCCGAGAGGCCGAGCAGGTAGGTTCGCTCGATCTCGTCGAGTTGCAGCACGCGTGCGAGGGCGTGGAGGACCTGCGGTGAGGGGTTCTTGTCCCGGCCTCGTTCCAGGCGCAGGTAGTAGTCGGGGCTGATTCCGGCGAGCAGGGCCACTTCCTCGCGGCGCAGGCCCGGTACGCGCCTGTTCCCACCGGGCGGGAGTCCCGCCTGCGCGGGGGAGACCAGCTCACGCCGGGCTCGGAGGTAGCTGCCGAGCCGGTTGCCGGATTCCTCGTCGTTCATACCGCCACCGTAGTGCGGTGCGGGGGTCGCAAAGGGGGGCCCTGGCAGGACCAGGGAAGACGGGGGCCGTCCCACACCCGCCGGATGCCGTCGAGACTGCGAGAGCACTGTGGTGAAGAGACACAGGGCATCACTGTCTGCGCCGCCGGCCCGAACCCCGGCGGTGCCCTGGACCGAAGGGAAGATCTCATGGATCTCTCCGACCGTACTGTTCTCGTCGTCGGCGGGACCTCTGGAATCGGGCGGGAGCTGGCCCGGCGGTTCGCCGCGGCGGGGAGCACCGTGGCCGTGGGCGGCCGTAGCCCCCGGGCGCTCGCGGAACTCGCCGAAGAGGGGTTCGCCGCGATCGGCGTCGACGTCACCGACAGCGCCTCCGTCGAATCCTTCCGGGACGCCGTACTCGCCCGGTACCCCGAGTTGGACACCGTGGTGACGATGTCGGGCGTCATGCTCCTGGAGGACCTGCGCGACCCGGCGCACTTCCAGGCGGCGGCAACGACGATCGACACCAACCTGCTCGGCACCATCCGGGTCCTCGACGCCTTCACCCCGCACCTGGTCCGGCGGGGTGCCGGCACCTTCATCACCGTCACCTCCGGCATCGCCTTCCTGCCGTTCCCGCCCATGCCCAGCTACGCCGCCTCGAAGGCCGCGGTGCACGCCTACTCCGAGGCTCTGCGCGCGCAGCTCGACGGCACCGGCGTGGATGTCGTCGAGCTCGTCCCGCCGGCCGTCGCCACGGCGGGACAGGAGAGGGTGAATCCGCATGCGCTGCCGCTCGAGGAGTTCGCCACCGAGGTGATGGATCTGCTGGGGACCGAGCCCACTCCGCGGGAGATCCTCGTCGATCGCGTCCTGGTGCACCGGTGGGCCGAGCGTGACGGCACCTATGCCGAACTGGTGGCCCAGCGCTCGGGGGCCCTCGCGATGCTCCCGGGCCGGCAGGGCCGGCGATGACCACCAAGATCGCACCGGACGGGCC
>NZ_JBHWBW010000088.1:0-22115 GCF_042735675.1 Kitasatospora sp. NPDC059571 | reverse complement strand
CGCCCCACCTTCCGCCCGCCGGGGTGCTCCGTCGTGCCGCGCACGCCGACGGCGGGCGGACCGTCCGGGGCGTGGCCGGGAGGCGCCGGTCAGGACGTGACCTTGGCGATGAACGCGGCGAGGTTCGCCGTGGTGCGCCGGATCTTCTCCTCCAGGGTGAGCGACTCGTGGATCCGTGTGCCGGCCTCCCGCACGCCGCGGACGTACAGCGAGCAGGCCAGGTCGCTGCACATGTAGGCGCCCACCGAGTTGCCCTGCCGCCCGGCCGGCCCGGCCTTCGGGGCGACCATCAGCGAGACCCCGCCGGTGTGGGTGGTCACGCACAGTGAGCACATGCTGCGTCGGGCCTGCCAGGAGGCGGCGCTCGGGCAGCGGAGGGCGAGGCCCTGCGGGCGGCCGTCGAGCACGGTCACGAGGTAGGCGCGGTCCGGGGCCTGCGGATCCCGCCAGCCGAGGAAGTCCAGGTCGTCCCACGGCTGCTCGGCCAGGTCGCGGGGGACGGACAGGCGCTTCGCCTCGCCCTTGGTGCAGTTCACGAACGCGGTACGGATGTCTTGCTCGGTCAGTGCTCTCATGGAACGGCAGGCTAATTTGCCTAAAGCTTTTAGGCAAATGCATAATGGGTTTCGCCGATTGGGAGGAACGTGATGGTTCGAGTGGGGCTGACCGCGGAGCGCCTGACCCGCGCCGGGGCGGAGCTGGCCGACGAGGTCGGCTTCGAGGAGGTGACCGTCTCGGCACTTGCGCGGAGGTTCGACGTCAAGGTCGCGAGCCTGTACTCGCACCTGAAGAACTCCCAGGACCTCAAGACCAGGATCACCCTGCTCGCCCTGGAGGAGCTCGCCGACCGGGTCTCCGCGGCGCTCGCCGGGCGCGCCGGCCGGGACGCCCTGGCCGCGTTCGCGAACGCCTACCGCGACTACGCCCGGGAGCATCCCGGCCGGTACGCCGCTGCGCAGTTCCGGCTCGACGCCGAGACGGCGGCCGCCAGCGCGGGCGTCCGCCACGCGCAGATGAGCCGCGCCGTCCTGCGCGGCTACGACCTCACCGAGCCGGACCAGACGCACGCCGTCCGGATGCTCGGCAGCGTCTTCCACGGCTACATCAGCCTGGAGTCCGGCGGGGGCTTCGACCACACCGCCGCCGACCCGCAGGAATCGTGGGAGTGGATCATCGACTCCGTCGACACCCTGTTGCGGAGCCGGACGACGCGCTGACCGGCCCCGGCGGGCAGTGGCCCCCGTCGGCCGCAGCGGGGTCGGGGTATCGGGTGCGGGTCCGTCAGAGGTGCTGGCGGTACTGCCGGTAGGCCAGGACGGCGCCGACGGCGAACGGGCCTGCCACGCTGCCGGCGGTGCCGGCGGACAGCCCGCATGCGTGCAGGACGCCGTAGAGCACGGCGAGGACGAAGAGCGTGGGCAGCAGCTGTGCACCGATGAAGGTGAGGAACGCGCTGACCAGGGCCTTGGTGCGGATCACGGTCGCACCCTAGCGCGCCCCGCGGGCGCCCCGTCACCGGGTCCGGCTCAGTGATCTCCGGCCGGCGGCGGGCTCCCCGGCGAAGCCCGGGCCCCGGCGGAGTCGGCCCACCGGAGCGGCCCCGAGGTGAGCAGGTTCTGATGGGGCTCGAACTGGAACTGCAGGGGCGGGGCCAAGTCGCCGAACGAGGTCCGGAACGCGTGCGGCGACTGCGCCAGTCGCTGCAGGACCTGCGCCGCGCCGTCGTCGCCGCCCCGTGCGGGCGCCGGGGCCGCGCTGCCCCGAACACCCGCATGCGGGTGGCCGAGCCAGGTGCGGGTGTCCCCGCCGCGATGGCCGATGGCGATCAGAATCGTCGCCAGGTCGTAGGGGGAGTCGGCGGCTCGGCCGACAGGCAGCCGGCCGTCCAGTTCCGCAGATCCGGCGTACGGTCCGCCACCCGGGTCCGGATCCGCCGCCCGGTCGCCGAGATCGGCGGCGACGGCGACTGCGTACAGGTACACGAGCATCGCGTCCGCCAGTGCGGGATCGTCCGGTCCCAGCAGCGGATCGTCCAGGAGGTCGACGACGAGCAGGGCGGTCGGCGCCGTCGCGGGCCAGGCTCGGCCGTCGCGGCGGAGCGTCGTCGACCAGAGGTGCGCGTACCCGCCGACGAAGGCCCCGGCATCATCGCCCAGGAGTGCTTCGAGCTGCCACGGCGTGTCAGTGGCGGGCCCCAGGGCATCGAACAGCCCGGACCAGCCCACGTCCTCCGTGCGCTCGGCCATGACGGGGATGGTGTCACAGCGCCCCGGCCGCCACCCGATCGGTGTCCGCCCCGGGGACGGTCAGAGGGTGCGGTGCATGATGTGCAGGCCGACGTAGCCCTCCGTCGGGTGGTGGAAGCCCTCCGGGAGGGTGCCCAGGATGTCGAAGCCGAGCGAGCGGTAGAGCGCGACCGCGGGCGCGTTGGTCGACACGACGGCGTTGAACTGCATGGCCCGGAAGCCGGCCTCGCGCGCCCACTCCAGGGTGTACGTGCAGAGCGCCCGGCCGACGCCGCGGCCGGAATGGGCCGGGTCGACCATGTAGCTGGCGCTCGCGATGTGCGCTGCGTTGCCCAGGTGGTTGCTGTTCATCTTCGCGGTGCCCAGGATCGCCCCGGCCTCGTCCACGGCGACGACCGTGCGGTTCGGCGCCGACAGGAGCCACCAGGAGCGGGCCTCCTCCTCGCCGAGGTCGGTCGGGTAGGTGAAGGTCTCGCCCGCCGCGACGATCCGGTGGAAGAAGGGCCAGATGAGCGGCCAGTCCGCAAGGTGGGCTTCCCTGATCAGCATCCGGACAGCATGTCCGACCGGCCCGGCTGCCCGCCAGCGGATTTCTGCTGTGAGGTCCCCGGGGAAAGGTGCGGGGCACGCACCTTCACGACATGGGCCCGGCCACCGGACCGCCGGTCGACGGGCAGGCCGAGCCGTCACCCGACCCCGCCGTGTGCGCAGGGGCGTCAGAGCGTCAGCGAGAGCAGCGTGTAGCCGCCGATGTCGATGTCGTCGGTGACCTGGGTGAGGCGGTGGACGAGGGCCGCCCCGCCGGTGGTGCCGAGGGGCGCGGTCAGTTCGACGGTGGCGACCCCGGCGGCGGGGAGGTCGGCCTCGGCGATCGGCCGGCCGAAGTCGTGGCCGGGAGCGCGGCGTTCGCGCAGTTCGGCCAGGACCGTGTGCGGGTACCCGCCGGAGCGGGCATCGGGGTCGGCGGACGTGTCGCCGATCTGCAGGCCCTGGCCCGGCTCCCGGGGGGAGACCTCTGCGCCCAGGGCGGCGAGCGGTGCGGCGAGCACCGGGTCGTCGACGTGGAGCAGGATGTCGGCCGGGGCGAGCGGCAGCCCGAAGCCGGGGATCCGTTCGAACCCGGTGACCTGGAAGGTGCGGACGCAGAGGGTCGTCCGGACCTCCTCGGGGAACGGGTTGGCCAGGGTGAGGACGATCCGCTGCGGCTCGCCCTGCGGCGGCAGCACGGTGACGTTGCGCTGGCCCACGTGCCGGTCCAGGTCGGGTCGGAAGGTGCTGGTCAGCGGGTCCGACAGCGAGGCGACCTCGACCACCAGGCACTCGTGGCCGCCGTTGACGAACTGCGGCGTCCAGGGCGTCGTGCAGGCGAGCGTCTCGGCGAGTCCCGCGGCGATCGGGGTGCGGTCCGAGGTGCCGATGAACGTGGCCTGCTGGGGCGTCAGCCCGGCGGACGGGTCGGCCCACCAGAACTGGGCGCGCACGCCCGGGGCGGCCGCATGGCCGAGGTTCTGCGCGGTCACCGACACCGTCACGGTGTCACCGGCCTGCACCCGGCCCCAGGCGTCGGCGGGTGCCACCGCGATGTCCGGACAGGCGTAGTAGACGGCGCCGGCGGGCAGCGGCCGCGATCCCTGGTCCCCGGGTGCGGCCCGGACGACGAGCCACGGGGTGTAGGTCGGGGGCGGTCCCTCGCCCTGGGGGCGCCGGGGCGTGTCACCGGTCGGCGGGGTCATGGCGGGCCTCCCTCCTCATTCCCGGACGACGGGGCCGGGCAGGCCGGCCGGGTCCCGGAAGACCCAGGTCGGCCAGCCGATGCCGCGGTCGCCGCCGAGGTCCCAGTCGAGGAGCTTCGTCGTGGGGCTGCCGATCAGGGCGACCGCGACGTCCACGGCGTTGCCGAAGGCGCCCTGCGGGATGCCGCCGGCCTCCGCTCGCTGCATCCGCCGCTCCCACTCGTCCGGGTCGAGGACGCTGGGCTTGCCGGCCGGCGCGGCGAGCGGGTTGTCCTGGGTGGACGGGAACCGCGGCACCGCGCCCGGCCCGGCGTCGGTGAAGCTGAAGCCGTCCACGAAGTGCAGCGGCCACCACGGCCCCTCCGGGTACGACAGCTGCCTCGGCGGCTCCAGCGGCTCGGTCGGGTACTGCGGCCAGTTGCTCTCGTTCGGCGGCACCGGGCTCCACAGCGCGGCCGGGTACGCGTCGCCCTCCTGCGCCGACGGGCTGCGGCAGGTGCCGAGCGCGGAGTCCGGCGGGACGATCGTGCCCCAGGTCTGGAACTGGATCTCGTTGTGGGCGAGTTGCACCGCGTACGGCGGGCCGAGCCCGCTCGTGCTGAGCAGGTCGTGGAAGGCGTTCTCCAGCCGGGCGAGGAAGGAGTCCGTCCAGCCGGACTGGCAGCGCAGGTTGTCCCAGTCGGGGTCGGTGGCGTCGTCGAGCAGCTCGACCGCCGCCCAGATCAGCAGCGCCGCGGCGGCCAGCCCGCTCAGCAGGTACTCCGCCACGCCGAGGATCGCCACCACGATGGCGCTCGCGATCTCCGGGATCGAGGGGTCGGGCTGGGCGATCGGCGGCTGCGGGACGGCCGTGCCGCCGACGACGATGCTGCCGTCCACCTCGACCCAGTCGGGCCGGTCCCCGCAGGCGTCCGGCTCCTGGATCCGGTGCGGCGGCGTCGAGCCGAGCAGGGCGGCCGAGCTGGTGATCCAGGTGGTCAGCCAGGTCATCGCGTACGCGCCGTCGAGGCCCGGCCCGTCGACGCCCGGCGAGGCCGGGGTGCCGACCGCATCGCGGTAGCTGTCCAGCCAGATCGTCACCAGCTCGGGGGGCAGGAAGCCGGTGAGCGGGACACCGTCGCGGACGGCGTTCAGCACCGGGTCCGGTGCGATCCCCCCGATGGCGAAGCGGTCCTGGAGTTCGGAACCGGCGATGTCGTTCCACGTCCCGCACGGCGGGAGCGGCACCCGCCCGCCGGTGCCGGGCGGGAAGACGATCTCCTGGCCCGCGGCACGTACCCGCTCCCTGGTGCGGTAATAGCCCCACACCCAGGCGTCCACGTGGTGCGACACCCAGCGGTGGCGCCACCAGTGGGTCCGGTACGGCGCCCCCACGACGCCGTTGATGAAGGGGTTCCCGCACAGCGCACCGGCGTACCCCACGGCGGCTCCCAGCCCGAAGGCCCGGATCCGCGGGTCGCCCGAGGCGGCGGCCTTCGTCCGCAGCGCGTCCCAGAAGGCCCCGGTGCGGTGGCCGTGCACGGTGTCGCGGGGCGCCCAGTGGCCGGCCGGCGGGGCCTTGGGCAGGGGGCGGGTCTTGAGGATCGCGTCCTTCAGCGAGGAGCGGAGGCCGCTGATCGAGGCGAACTGCGCCTGCAGGGCTGTCACCACGGCGGGCAGCCCCTGGAGGTCGTCCTTCATCGCCAGGAGCGCCAGTTTGTCCTTGTCGCGCACGGCCTTCTCGAAGCGGCGGAGCACGTCCTTCAGCGTGCGGAGGTTCGCCGCCATGCCCGGGGTGCCGGGGGTTCCCGCGAGTAACCCGAGGATCGGCGACCACACGCCGAACATCGGCGCGTTCGAGCCGCCGGCCGGGGCCGACGGGTGGGTCGGCAGGAAGTCCCCGAGCGCCGGGCCGAGCGCACCGAGCCGGAAGAACGGCAGGTCGGCGCCGTCGGGAACGGGGCTGCCGCCGGCGCGGAGGGAGTCGAGAACGAGATCTGCCACCGTCAGCTGCGTGGGCACGCCGGTCACGTCGCTTCACCTCTTCAAGGGAGCCGACGGCGGCCACAGGCGCTGGCGTTGCGTCATGCTCCGCCGCGGGCCGTACGAGCGCGGTACTTCCACCGTGCCTCCGGCGTGGCGCGGGCGCAATCGGGACGGCCGCGCCCCCGCCGGGCCGGTCGTGCGGTGGAGGCGTGGACGTCGCCGGGGCGGCCGGGGCGGTCAGGCGGTGTGGCGGATCGTCACGACGGCGGTGGTGCCGTCGGCGCGGACGAGGTCGGGGCCGGTGGGGAGGACGGCGGCGTCGAAGCGGTCGAGGTGCAGGCCGGCGGCGTCGAGGGTGGCGGTGCCGGAGAGGCAGACGACGAGCACGGTGGTGCCGTCGACCGGTTCTACGGGCAGCACGGTGTCGGTGGTGTCGACCCGGGCGGTGGCCCGGCCGCGCCGGGTCATCACGTTGAAGTCGACGACCGGGCCGGCCAGCAGCCGGCAGTCGGTGGTGGCGTCACCGGGGAACGCGAAGGGCTGGAACGGCCGGTCGAGGACGCGCTCGGCGCCGTCCACGGTGAGGGCCATGCCGGCCCCGTCGACCAGGGTGATCACCCGGTCGACGTCGGGGAAGACGGAGAACGGTCCGCCACCGGCGACGTCCGCCAGGCTGATCCGCCAGTCGAAGTCGGTCATCGGTGCCGCCGCCGGCCGGACGGCGATCTCCCGGGTCACGCCGCCGCCGTTGAGCCAGGGCGTGGCCGGCCGGTCCTCGGCCCGCAGTACCTCCAGGGTCACGTGTCCCGTCCCGTCCCGGTCGTTCCGTGTGCTTGCGGGCCGATTCTGCCACGCCCGCGGCGGACGGCCGGCTCAGCCGCGGGGCACGGCGAAGTCCAGCAGCCGGGCGGTGCGCGCGACGGTCTCCCGCCACGGGCGGTCGAGCGCGAGGACGGCGATGCCGCTGGTGGGGTACTTGGTCCGCAGCCGTGCCATGGCCTCGCCGCCGTTGCCGGTGGCCAGCAGCTCCACCAGGTCCTGCACGCCGGGCTGATGCCCGACCAGCAGGGCGCAGCCCACCGCCGGGTCCAGCTCGCGGACCACCTCAATCAGGCTGCCCGTGTCGGCGGCGTAGATCCGGTCGTCGAAGACGGCCTGCGGTGCCGCGTCCCACTGCGCCGCGGCCAGCTCGAAGGTCTGCCTGGTCCGGAGGGCGGGCGAGCAGACCGCGGTGTCCGGGACGAGCCCTTCCTCGCGCAGCCACCGGCCGGCCGCCGGCGCGTCCCGCAGCCCGCGCGGCCCGAGCGGCCGGCGGTGGTCGGGCACGCCGTCGGGCCAGGCGGACTTCGCGTGCCGCAGCACGACCAGCGTTCGGGGCGTCGACTCGGTCACACCCCGTATCCTCCCCGCCCGCGCCCGGGACGGCCACTCCCGTGCCCGGGCCCGCGGGGCGCTCCTCGGTGAAGTGGCCGAGCGGGGTGGTCAGGACGACGCGGCCGCGGCCACGCAGAACTCGTTGCCCTCCGGGTCGGCCATCACGATGTGGTGGCCGTCGAACTCCGCCAGGACGGTGCCGCCCGCCGCCACCAGCCGCGCGGACTCCGCCCGGATCCGGGCCCACCGCTCCGCGGGGCCGCCGTGGCCCGGCACCCGGACGTCGATGTGCAGCCGGTTCTTCGCCGCCTTCGGCTCGGGGACCCGGAGGACGGACAGCCGCGGGCCGACACCGGCGGGGTCGCAGAGCCACGCCGCGTCGTCCACCGCGTCGTCCGCGGGCAGGCCGAGGCTCGCGAACCACTCCGCGCGGGTGCGGAACGGCGCGGGCGGCGGGGCGTCGACGTAGCCCAGCGCCGTCCGCCAGAACGCGCCGAGCAGCCGGGCGTCCGCGCAGTCGAGGGTCAGCGAGATCGTGTTCGCCATGGCCGCACGCTACTGCGCCGGTCCGACGGCCGCCGCGAGCCGGCCCGTCGACGCCCCCGCCGACCTCCCGGAACGAGGCGCCGCGCCGCGGTTCGTAGGGGAGCGGTAGGGGTTGTTCGGCCCAGGGGCGGCTCTTAGCGTGGCGCCGGAAATGGTTTCCGATGAGCTGGGGGAGCGTCGCAGGCGGCAGGCGGATCGGGCCTGCCGGCGAACGCCGGGTTCGGACACCGTGAGGCCTCCGGCGGGGTACCCGCTCCTGCGCGGAGCGGCGACCGCCCGGGGCCTTCCGGCTGCCCGGACCGCTTTCGCCGCGGCGCTGCCCCGCCACGTCCCGCCGCCCGGTCGGACCAGCCCTGCACGGGGCGAACATCCGCTCGCAGCCGCAAGGCCGTAAAGAGGTCACAGTAACGATGGCGAATGAAGAGACACTCCGCGGCTACCTCAAGCGGGTGACGGCCGATCTGGCCCAGACGCGGCTGCGCCTGCGGGAGGCCGAGGCCAGGGACCAGGAACCGATCGCCATCGTCGGGATGAGCTGCCGCTACCCCGGCGGGGTGCGCTCGCCCGAGGACCTGTGGCAGTTGGTGGCGTCGGGCGGTGACGCGATGTCCGGCTTCCCGGCCGACCGCGGCTGGGACCTGGAGAACCTCTACCACCCCGACCCGGACCACCCGGGCACCTGCTACACCCGCGAGGGCGGGTTCATCCACGACCTCGCCCGGTTCGATCCCGCCGTGTTCGGCATCTCGCCGCGCGAGGCGCTGGCGATGGACCCGCAGCAGCGGCTGCTGCTGGAGACCTCCTGGGAGGCGTTCGAGCGGGCCGGCATCGACCCGCTGTCGCTGCACGGCACCCGGACCGGCGTCTTCGCCGGGACCAGCGGGCAGGACTACCTGACCGTCCTGCTCGGTTCCACCGACGACGTCGAGGGCTACCTCGGCACCGGGATCGCCGCCTCCGTGGTCTCCGGCCGGATCGCGTACAGCCTGGGCCTGGAGGGGCCGGCGGTCACCGTCGACACCGCCTGCTCCTCCTCCCTCGTCGCCCTGCACCTGGCCGTGCAGGCCCTGCGCAACGGCGAGTGCGGGCTCGCCCTGGCCGGCGGCGTGACCGTGATGAACGCCCCGGGCACCTTCGTGGACTTCAGCCGCCAGCGGGGCCTGGCCGCCGACGGCCGGTGCAAGTCCTTCGCGGACGCGGCGGACGGCACCGGCTGGGCCGAGGGCGCCGGCATGGTGCTGGTCGAGCGGCTCTCCGACGCCCGTCGCAACGGCCACCCGGTGCTGGCGATCGTCCGCGGCTCCGCCGTCAACCAGGACGGCGCCTCCAACGGCCTCACCGCCCCGAACGGCCCCTCCCAGCAGCGCGTGATCCTGCAGGCGCTGGCCAGTGCCAGGCTGACGCCCGACCAGGTGGACGCGGTCGAGGCGCACGGCACCGGCACCACCCTCGGCGACCCGATCGAGGCCCAGGCGATCATCGACTCGTACGGCCGGGACCGGCCCGAGGGCCGCCCGCTCTACCTCGGCTCGCTGAAGTCCAACATCGGCCACAGCCAGGCCGCGGCGGGCATCGGCGGCGTCATCAAGTCGGTCATGGCGATCCGGCACGGGCTGCTGCCGCAGACCCTGCACGTGGACCGGCCGACCGGCAACGTCGACTGGTCGGCCGGGGCGGTGGAACTCCTCACCGAGGCCCGCCCCTGGCCGGAGACCGGCGCGCCGCGCCGGGTCGGCATCTCCTCGTTCGGGTTCAGCGGCACCAACGCCCACACCATCATCGAGCAGGCGCCGCCGGAGGCCGAGCCGGCACCGGACGGGATCGACCCGGCGCCCGGCGCGCTGCCGTGGCTGCTCGCCGGCAAGGGCGAGGCCGCGCTGCAGGCCCAGGCCGCGCGCCTGCGGGAGCGCCTGACGGCCGCACCCGAACTCCGTCCGCTGGACGTCGCGTACACCCTGGCGACCGGCCGTGCGGCGCTGGAGCAGCGTGCGGTGCTGGTCGGGGACGGCCGCGAGGAGCTCCTGACCGCGCTGGACGCCCTGGCGGCGGGCGGGAGTTCGGCCGACCTGCTGCTCGGCTCGCCGGTCGAGGGCCGCACCGCCTTCCTCTTCACCGGCCAGGGCAGCCAGCGGGCCGGGATGGGCCTCGAACTGTACGGCGCCCACCCGGTGTTCGCGGCGGCCTTCGACGCGGTCTGCGCGGAGCTGGACCCGCTGCTGGAGCGGCCGCTGCGCGAGGCGATCGTGGATGCCGAGCTGATCAACGAGACGGGGTTCACCCAGCCGGCGCTGTTCGCGCTGGAGGTGGCGCTCTACCGGCTCGTCGAGTCGTGGGGTGTGCGGCCGGACTTCCTGGCCGGGCACTCGACCGGTGAGATCGCTGCCGCGCACGTGGCGGGCGTCTTCTCGCTGGCGGATGCTGCGCGGCTGGTGGCGGCGCGGGGCCGGCTGATGCAGGCGCTGCCGAGCGGCGGCGCGATGGTCGCGATTCAGGCCTCCGAGGCGGAGGTGCTGCCGCTGCTCACCGAGGGCGTCGGCATCGCCGCGGTCAACGGGCCCACGTCCGTGGTGATCTCGGGCGCCGAGGATGCCGTCCTGGCGGTGCTGGAGCAGCTGCCGGGCCGCAAGTCCAGGCGGCTGACGGTCAGTCACGCCTTCCACTCGCCGCTGATGGACGGCATGCTGGAGGAATTCCGCGCGGTCGCCGCGCAGGTGGCCTACACGGCCCCGCGGATCCCCGTCGTCTCCACCCTCACCGGGGCGCTCGCCGCGGAGGAGCTGACCGACCCCGACCACTGGGTGCGCCATGTCCGCGAGGCCGTCCGGTTCGCCGACGCCGTGGCCGCTCTGGAGGGCGAAGGCGTCCGGACGTTCCTGGAGATCGGCCCCGGTGGCACGCTGACCGCCCTCGGCCAGGAGTGCGCGGCGCACCGCGACTCCGCCTTCACGGCGGCCCTGCGCGCCGACCGGCCCGAGGTGCGCGCGCTGACCACCGCGCTCGGCCGGCTCCAGGTGCGCGGGGTGGGGCTCGACTGGCAGGCGTACTTCGCCGGCACCGGCGCGCGCCGGGTCGACCTGCCGACCTACGCCTTCCAGCAGCGCCGGTTCTGGCCCACCGCCGGGGCCTGGGACGAGGGAACCGGCGCCGGCACGACGGCCGGCTCGCCGGCGGACGAACAGTTCTGGGCGGCCGTCGAACGCGGCGACCTGGAGGCGCTCACCACGACCCTGGCCGTCGCCGGGGACCAGCCGCTCCACGCCGTCCTGCCCGCGCTGACCGCTTGGCGCCGCAGCAGCCGGTTGCGCTCGACCGTCGACGACTGGCGCTACCGGATCACCTGGCGTCCCGTCCCGGACGCGCCGACCGGCCGGCTCACCGGCCCCTGGCTGCTCATCACCCCGGCCGAGGGCGCCGCGGACGCCGACGAGTGGAGCTCCGCGGCCGCCGCGGCCCTGACCCGGCGCGGCGTGCCCGTCCGGCACCTCGCCGTCGACCCCGCCGCCACCGACCGGGCCGCGCTCGCCGACCTGCTGCGCACCGAACTGGCCGATGAGGGGGGAGACTTCGGCGGGGTGCTCTCGCTGCTCCCGCTGGCCGCCGGAACGCACCCGGAGCACCCGTCCGCGCCGCTCGCGCTGACCGGGACGCTCGCCCTCGTCCAGGCGCTCGGCGACGCCGGAATCGAGGCCCCGCTCTGGTGCGCCACTCGCGGCGCCGTCACCACCGGCGGCCCGGACCGGCTGGAGAACGCCGTCCAGGCCCAGGTCTGGGGCCTCGGCCGGGTCGTCGTCCAGGAGTACCCGGACCGCTGGGGCGGCCTGATCGACCTGCCGCCCACCCCGGACGAGCGGGCCCAGGACCGGCTCGCCGCCGTGCTCGCCGGCCTCGGCGCCGAGGACCACCTGGCGATCCGCCCCTCCGGCATCCTGGCCCGCCGACTGGTCCGCGCCCCGCGCACCGAGGCCCCGGCCGAGGGCTGGTCGCCGCGCGGCACCGCCCTGGTCACCGGTGGCACCGGGGCGCTCGGCGCCCACGTCGCCCGCTGGCTGGCCGGCCGCGGCGCCGAGCACCTGGTGCTGACCAGCCGCCGCGGCCGCGACGCCGCCGGCGTGGCCGAGCTGGAGGCCGAACTCACCGCACTGGGCGCCCGGGTGACCGTCGCCGCGTGCGACGTCACCGACCGCGCCGCACTCGCCGGCCTGCTGGCGTCCGTCCCCGAGCAGTACCCGCTGACCACCGTCGTCCACGCGGCCGGCGTGCTCGACGACGGCGTGCTGGACGCCCTCACCCCGGAGCGCCTCGCCGGGGTGCTCGGCCCCAAGGTCGACGCCGCCGTCAACCTGCACGAACTCACCCGCGGGCTCGACCTCTCGGCGTTCGTGATGTTCTCCTCCTTCGCCGGCACCTTCGGAGGCCCCGGCCAGGGCAACTACGCAGCCGCCAACGCGTTCCTGGACGCGCTCGCCGAGCAGCGCCGCGCCGCCGGCCTGCCCGCCACCGCGATGGCCTGGGGCGCCTGGGCCGAGGGCGGCATGGCGGTCGACGACACCGTCAAGGACCGGCTGCGCCGCGGCGGCGTACCCGCCCTCGACCCGGCCACCGCCATCGCCGCCATGCAGCACGCCCTCGACCTCGACGAGACCTTCTCCCTCGTGGTGGACGTGCTGTGGGACCGCTTCGCGCCCCAGTTCACCGGCATACGCGCCAGCACACTCTTCGACGAACTGCCCGAGGCGCTGCAGGCCGTGGCCGCCGCCGACAGCGAGTACGGCGAGCAGTCCGGCGGTTCGACGTTCCAGCAGCGGCTGGCCGCCGCGGCGGAGAGCGAGCGGCCGCGCCTGGCACTGGACTTCGTCCGCACCCAGGTGGCCGCCGTGCTCGGCCACGCCGGCCCGCAGGACGTCGAACCCTCCCGGGCCTTCCGCGAGTTGGGCTTCGACTCGCTGACCGCCGTCGAACTGCGCAACCTGCTCGTCGCGCTCACCGGCCTGCGGCTGCCCGCCACCCTCGTCTTCGACCACCCCAACGCGACCGCCCTGGCCGACCTGCTCTGCGCCGAACTGCTCGGCGCCGCCGCCCCGGCCGCCGGGCGGACCGAGCGTACCGGGAGCGCCGCCGCGGACGACGAGCCGATCGCCATCGTCGGCATGGGCTGCCGCTTCGGCGGCGGCGTGGACTCGCCCGAGGCGCTGTGGCGCCTGCTCGCCGACGGCACCGATGCGCTGGTCCCCTTCCCCGGCGACCGCGGCTGGGACCTCGACGCCGTCTACCACCCCGACCCGGACCACCCGGACACCAGCTACGTCCGCGAGGGCGGATTCCTGCACGACGCCGGCGCGTTCGACCCCGGCTTCTTCGGCATCTCGCCGCGCGAGGCGCTGGCGATGGACCCGCAGCAGCGGCTGCTGCTGGAGACCGCCTGGGAGACGATCGAACGGGCCGGCATCGACCCGACCACCCTGCGCGGCAGCCGCACCGGCGTCTTCGCCGGCACCAACGGCCAGGACTACCTGCCGCTCGTCGTCAGTGCGCCGGACGGCTCCGAGGGCTTCCTCGGCACCGGCAACGCGGCCAGTGTGCTCTCCGGCCGGATCGCGTACACGCTGGGCCTGGAGGGCCCGGCGGTCACCGTCGACACGGCCTGCTCGTCCTCGCTGGTCGCCCTGCACTGGGCCGTCCAGGCGCTGCGCTCGGGCGAGTGCGAACTGGCGCTCGCCGGAGGCGTCACCGTGATGTCCACCCCCGGCAACTTCATCGACTTCAGCCGCCAGCGGGGTCTGGCCGCGGACGGCCGCTGCAAGGCCTTCGCCGCCGCGGCCGACGGCACCGGCTGGGGCGAGGGCGTCGGCCTGCTGCTGGTCGAGCGGCTCTCCGACGCGCAGCGCAACGGGCACCCCGTGCTGGCGCTGGTCCGCGGCTCCGCCGTCAACCAGGACGGCGCCTCCAACGGCCTCACCGCCCCGAACGGCCCCTCCCAGCAGCGGGTGATCCGCCAGGCACTCGCCGCGGCGGGCCTGTCGGGCCCGGAGATCGACGCGGTGGAGGCGCACGGCACCGGCACCGCGCTCGGCGACCCGATCGAGGCGCAGGCACTGCTCGCCACGTACGGGCAGGACCGGCCGGCCGAACAGCCGCTCTGGCTCGGCTCGGTGAAGTCCAACCTCGGCCACACCCAGGCCGCCGCCGGCGTGGCCGGCATCATCAAGATGGTGCTCGCCATGCAGCACGGCATCCTGCCGCGGACCCTGCACGTGGACGAGCCGTCGCCGAACGTCGACTGGGCGGCCGGCGCTGTCGAACTGCTCACCGAGGCCCGCCCCTGGCCGGAGACCGGCCGTCCCCGCCGGGCCGGCGTCTCCTCCTTCGGCGTGAGCGGCACCAATGCGCACACCGTCCTCGAACAGGCCCCGGCACCCGGTCCCGCGCCCCTGCCGGCACCCGCGGACACCGCCCCGGCGGCCGTGCTCTGGCCGCTCTCGGCCCGCAGCGCCGAGGCGCTGTGCGGCCAGGCCGCCCGCCTGGCGGCGCTGTTCGCCGAGCAGCCCGTCCCGGACCCGGCCGACCTCGGCCTCTCGCTGGCCACCACTCGCGCCGCCCTCGAACACCGGGCCCTGATCACGGGCGCGGACGGGGCTGCCCGGCTGGCCGCACTGACCGCCCTCGCCGAGGGCGCCGAGGCGCCCGGGCTGGTGCGCGGCACCGCGGCGCTCGGCCGGACCGCCTTCCTGTTCACCGGCCAGGGCAGCCAGCGCGCCGGCATGGGCGAGGAGCTGTACGCCGCCCACCCGGCGTTCGCGCAGGCCTTCGACACCGTCTGCGCGGAGCTGGACCGCCACCTGGACCGCCCGCTGCGCGAGGCGCTCGCCGACCCGGACCTGATCGACCGGACGGCGTACGCCCAGCCGGCGTTGTTCGCCGTCGAGGTGGCGCTGTTCCGCCTGCTGGAGGCCTGGGGCCTGCACCCGGACGTGCTCGCCGGCCACTCGGTCGGTGAACTGGCCGCGGCGCACGTGGCCGGGGTGATGTCGCTGGCGGATGCTGCGCGGCTGGTGGCGGCGCGGGGCCGGCTGATGCAGGCGCTGCCGAGCGGCGGCGCGATGGTCGCGATTCAGGCCTCCGAGGCGGAGGTGCTGCCGCTGCTCACCGAGGGCGTCGGCATCGCCGCGGTCAACGGGCCCACGTCCGTGGTGATCTCGGGCGCCGAGGATGCCGTCCTGGCGGTGCTGGAGCAGCTGCCGGGCCGCAAGTCCAGGCGGCTGACGGTCAGTCACGCCTTCCACTCGCCGCTGATGGACGGCATGCTGGAGGAGTTCCGCGCGGTCGCCGTGCAGGTGCGGTACGAGGTGCCCCGCATCCCGATCGTCTCCACGCTCACCGGTCTCGCCGTGTCCGCCGAACTCACCGACCCCGACCACTGGGTGCGCCACGTCCGCGAGGCCGTCCGCTTTGCCGACGCCGTCCGGGCCCTCGACTCCCAGGGCGTCACCACCTACCTGGAGCTCGGCCCCGACGCCGTCCTCAGCGCCCTCGCCCAGGAGTCCACCACCGGACCGGCCGCGTTCCTGCCGGTGCTGCGCCAAGGCCGCCCGGAGCAGCAGACGCTCACCGACGCGCTCGCCGGGGCGTACGTCCGCGGTGCGAATCCGAACTGGCCCGCGGTGTTCGCCGGGCAGGGCGCCCGCCGGGTCGACCTGCCCACCTACGCCTTCCAGCGCGAGCGCTACTGGCCCGATGTCCCGCCGGTCGACGCGGGCGACGTCACGCTGGCGGGCCTCGGCGCCACCGGCCATCCGCTGCTCGGCGCCGCCGCCGAACTCCCCGACTCCGGCGGCCTGGTGTTCACCGGGCGGCTCGCCCTGGGCACCCACCCCTGGCTGGCCGACCACACCGTGATGGGTTCGGTGCTGCTGCCCGGCACCGCCTTCGTCGAACTCGCCCTGCGCGCCGGCGACCAGGTCGGCTGCGACCTGCTGGAGGAACTCACCCTCGCCGCACCGCTGGTGCTGCCCCCGCAGGGCGGCGTCCAGCTGCGGCTGACCCTCGGTGCACCCGCCGCCGACGGCCGCCGCGACCTCAGCCTGCACTCCCGCCGCGAGGACCTCCCCGCCGAGGAACCGTGGACCCGGCACGCCACCGGCGTGCTCGCCACGGCCGGCACCCCCGCGCCCGCACCCGCGGCCGGCCCCTGGCCGCCGGTCGGCGCCGTCGAGGCCGACCTGGCGGGCCGCTACGAGGCCATGGTCGCGGTCGGCTTCGACTACGGCCCGTCCTTCCAGGGCCTGCACCGGGCCTGGCGGCACGACGGTGAGGTGTACGCCGAACTGCGCCTGCCGCAGCGGGCCGAGGCCGACGCCGCCCGCTTCGGCCTGCACCCCGCACTGCTCGACTCCGCCCTGCACACCCTCGGGCTGACCGTCGCCGACGGCGCCGACTGGCAGGCCGGACTGCCGTTCTCCTGGACGGGCGTCCGCCTGCACGCCGCCGGGGCCGCCGCCCTCCGCGCCCGGGTCACCCCGCACGGCGCGGACGGCGTCACCCTGCGCCTGGACGCCGAGGACGGCCGGCCCGTCGCCACCGTCGACGCGCTGGTCCTGCGGCCGGTGACCGCCGAGCAGGTGCACGCCGCGCAGACCGTCCACCACGAGTCGCTGTTCCGCCCGGAATGGGTCGCGCTGCCCCTCGGCGGACCCGCGGCACCCGGCGGCGAGCGCTGGGCCGTGCTCGGCGGCGACGCCCCGGCCGGCCTCGGCCTCCCCGTGGAGCACCACCGTGACCTGGCCGCACTCGCCTCGGCGGGCCCCGTGCCCGACGTGGTGCTCGCCCCCTGCCTTCCGTCCGCCGACCCGGACCCGGCGGCGACCGCCGGGACGCTGCACCGGGTGCTCGCCCTGGTCCAGGGCTGGCTCGCCGACGAGCGGACCGCCGACGGCCACTTGGTGGTGCTCACCCGGGGCGCCGTCGCCACCGCCGCCGACGCGGACGTCACCGACCCGGCGCACGCCGCCGCCTGGGGCCTGGTCCGCTCCGCGCAGACCGAGAACCCCGGCCGCATCAGCCTGATCGACCTCGACGACGACCCGGCCTCCGCGCGCGCCCTCGCCGCCGCGCTCGACGCCGGGGAGCCGCAGCTCGCCCTGCGCAGCGGCACCCCGCACGCTCTGCGGCTGGCCCGGGTCGCCGTCCCCACGGCCGAGTCCGCACCGCCCGCCGACGCGACCGCCTTCGACCCGGACGGCACCGTCCTGATCACCGGCGGCACCGGTGCGCTCGGCGCGCTGCTGGCCCGTCACCTGGTCGGCCGGCACGGCGTGCGGCACCTGCTGCTGACCAGCCGGCGGGGCGCCGACGCCCCCGGCGCGGCCGAGCTGCTCGCCGACCTGGCCGCGCTCGGCGCCGAGGCGACCGTCACGGCCTGCGACACCGGCGACCGGGCGGCGCTCGCGGAGCTGCTCGCCGCCGTCCCGGCCGACCGCCCGCTCACCGCCGTCCTGCACACCGCCGGCGTCACCGACGACGGCGTGATCGGCTCACTCACCCCGGACCGGCTGGACGCCGTCCTGCGCCCGAAGGCCGACGGCGCCCGGCACCTGCACGAGCTCACCGCCGGGCTCGACCTCGCGGCCTTCGTGCTCTTCTCCTCCGCCGCCGGCCTCTTCGGCGGCCCCGGACAGGGCAACTACGCGGCCGCCAACGCCGCCCTGGACGCCCTCGCCGAGCACCGCCGGGCCCAGGGGCTGCCCGCCACCTCCCTCGCCTGGGGCCTGTGGGCGCAGGCCAGCGGCGTCAGCGGCCACCTCACCGAGAACGACCTCGCCCGAATGGAGCGCTCCGGCCTCGGCCCGCTCTCCAGCGAGGAGGGCCTGGCCCTGTTCGACGCCGCCCTCGCCGCCCGGCGGGCGCAGGACGGCGGCGCCGTCCTCGTCCCGATGCGGATCAGCACCGCCGTCCTGCGGGCCAGGGCCGCCGACGGGCAGGTCCCCCCGCTGCTGCGCGGACTGGTCCGCGCCCCGCTGCGCCGGGCCGTCCGCACCGCCGACGGCGCGGCCGCGTCCGGCGCCGCCGGGCAGCTCGCCGACCGGCTCGCCCCGCTGAGCCCCGCCGAGCAGGAACGCGAGCTGCTCGACCTCGTCCGCGGCCGGGTCGCCGCCGTCCTCGGCTACCCGAACGCCGCCGCCGTCGACGCCGAACGGGCCTTCAAGGAGCTCGGCTTCGACTCGCTGACCGCCGTCGAACTGCGCAACCAGGTCGGCGCGGCGAGCGGACTGCGGCTGCCCGCCACCCTCGTCTTCGACTACCCCAGCCCCGCCGCACTCGCCGTCCACCTGCGTGCCGAACTCCTCGGCGACCGCCCCGACACCGCCGACCGCGCACCCGCCGCTCCCGCCACCGGGGGCGACGACGACCCGATCGCCATCGTCGGCATGGCCTGCCGCTACCCCGGCGACATCGACTCGCCCGAGGAGCTCTGGCAGCTCGTCGCGGGCGGCCGGGACGGCATCTCGACCTTCCCCACCGACCGCGGCTGGGACCTCGACGCGCTCTACCACCCGGACCCGGACCACCCCGGCACCTCGTACACCCGCGAGGGCGGCTTCCTGCACGACGCCACCTACTTCGACCCGGCGTTCTTCGGCATCTCGCCGCGCGAGGCGCTCGCCATGGACCCGCAGCAGCGCCTGCTGCTGGAGACCACCTGGGAGGTCTTCGAACGCGCCGGCATCGACCCGGCCACCGTCCGCGGCAGCCGCACCGGCGTCTTCGCCGGCGTGATGTACCACGACTACGGCACCCGGCTGCGCGCCGCGCCCGACGAGGTCGAGGGCTACCTCGGCACCGGCAGCTCCAGCAGCGTGGTCTCCGGGCGCGTCGCGTACACCTTCGGGCTGGAGGGTCCGGCGGTCACCGTCGACACGGCCTGTTCGTCCTCGCTGGTGGCGCTCCACCTGGCCGTGCAGGCGCTGCGCAGCGGCGAGTGCACGATGGCGCTGGCCGGCGGTGTGACGGTGATGTTCACCCCCGGCACGTTCGTGGAGTTCAGCCGCCAGCGCGGCCTCGCCGAGGACGGCCGCTGCAAGTCGTTCGCCGCGGCCGCCGACGGCACCGGCTGGGGCGAGGGCGCGGGCATGCTGCTCGTCGAACGCCTCTCGGACGCCCGCCGCAACGGCCACCGGGTGCTGGCGATCGTCCGCGGCTCGGCGATCAACCAGGACGGCGCCTCCAACGGCCTCACCGCCCCGAACGGCCCCTCCCAGCAGCGGGTCATCCGGCAGGCCCTGGCCGACGCCCGGCTGTCCGCCGACGAGGTGGACGCGGTGGAGGCGCACGGCACCGGTACCACGCTCGGCGACCCGATCGAGGCGCAGGCCCTGCTCGCCACCTACGGGCAGGAGCATCCCGCCGACCGGCCGCTCTGGCTCGGCTCGGTGAAGTCCAACCTCGGCCACACCCAGGCCGCCGCCGGCGTGGGGGGCGTGATCAAGATGGTGATGGCGATGCGCCACGGCGTGCTGCCGCGGACGCTGCACGTGGACGAGCCCTCGCCGCACGTCGACTGGTCGGCGGGCGCCGTCGAGCTGCTCACCGACTCCGTCCCCTGGCCGCGGACCGGCCGGCCGCGCCGTGCCGCGGTCTCCTCCTTCGGCATCAGCGGCACCAACGCCCACACCGTGCTGGAGGAGGCCCCGTCGGCCGAGCCCGTCGCGCCCGCCGCCGAGCCCGCCGAGGTGCCGCCGCCCGTCCTGGTGTGGCCGCTCTCCGCCAAGGGCGACCCGGCCCTGCGCGGCCAGGCCGCCCGCCTGCTGGCGTACCTCGCGGACCGCCCCGAGCCGGCACTGCAGGAGGTCGGCCGGGCCCTGGCCACCACCCGCGCCACCCTGGAGCAGCGCGCCGTCCTGGTCGCCGCCGGGCACGGCGACCTGCTGGCGGCCCTGACCGCCCTGGCCGAGGGAGCGGAGGCGCCCGGCCTGGTCCGCGGCTCGGCCGCACCCGGCCGCACCGCCTTCCTGTTCACCGGCCAGGGCAGCCAGCGGGCCGGCATGGGCGAGGAACTGTCCGCGGCCTTCCCGGTGTTCGCCGACGCCTTCGACACCGTCTGCGCGGAGCTGGACCGCCACCTGGACCGTCCGCTGCGCGAGGCGATCGCGGACGCCGAGCTGATCAACGAGACGGCGTACACCCAGCCGGCCCTGTTCGCCCTGGAGGTGGCGCTCTTCCGGCTGGTGGAGTCCTGGGGCGTCCGGCCCGAGCTCCTCGCCGGTCACTCGATCGGCGAGCTGGCCGCGGCCCATGTCGCCGGCGTGTTCTCGCTGGCCGACGCCGCGAAGCTGGTGGCGGCCCGCGGCCGGCTCATGCAGGCGCTGCCGCGCGGCGGCGCCATGGTCGCCGTCGAGGCGGCGGAGGACGACGTGCTGCCGCTGCTGGTCGACGGCGTCGGCATCGCCGCCGTCAACGGGCCGGCCTCCGTGGTGGTCTCGGGCGTCGAGACCGCCGTGGTCGAGCTTGCCGAGAAGCTCGCCGCGGACGGCCGCCGGACCAAGCGGCTGACCGTCAGCCACGCCTTCCACTCACCCCTGATGGACGGCATGCTCGACGACTTCCGCGCCGTCGCCGAGCAGGTGGCGTACGAGGCACCGCGGATCCCGATCGCCTCCACCCTCACGGGCACACTGGTCGGAGCGGAGCTGACCGACCCGGAGTACTGGGTGCGGCACGTCCGCGAGGCGGTGCGCTTCGCGGACGCCGTTAGGACCTTGGAGGCCGAAGGCGCCACCCGCTATCTGGAGCTCGGCCCCGACGGCGTCCTCAGCGCCCTCGGCCAGGACTGCGTCACCGGTACCGGAGCCGCCTTCCTGCCCGCGCTGCGCCGGGACCGGCCCGAACCCCGGGCCCTGGCCACCGCCCTCGCCGGACTCCACGTCCGCGGCGCCGACGTCGACTGGTCGACGCTCTCCGCCGGCACCGGGGGCGACCGCCGGATCGACCTGCCCACCTACGCCTTCCAGCGGGAGCGGTACTGGCTCGACGCCGGCCTCTCCGCCGGGGACATGGCCTCCGCCGGACTCGACCTGGCCGGCCACCCGCTGCTCGGCGCGGCCGTCGAACTCCCCGACACCGGAGCCCTGGTGTTCACCGGCCGGGTCGCCCGCTCGACCCAGCCCTGGCTGGCCGACCACACCGTGCACGGCTCGACCGTGCTGCCCGGCACGGCCCTCGTGGAGCTCGCGCTCCGCGCCGGCCGGCAGGTCGGCTGTGAGCTGCTCGACGAACTCACCCTGGCCGCACCTCTGGTGCTCCCCGACCGGGGCGGCGTCCAGCTGCGGCTGACCGTCGCCGCCGCCGAGCCGGACGGCCGCCGGGCCCTGGCGCTGTACTCCCGGGTGGAGGACGTCCCCGCCGACGAGCCGTGGACCCGGCACGCCACCGGCCTGCTGGCCGAGGCCGTCCCGGCGGACGGCCTCGCCCTCACCGCCTGGCCCCCGGCCGGCGCCGAACCGGTCGACACCGACGGCCTCTACGCCGCAACCGCCGCCACCGGCCTGGACTACGGGCCGGCCTTCCGGGGCCTGCGCCGCGCCTGGCGGCTGGACGGCGAACTCTTCGCCGAGATCGGCCCCGAGCCCACCGGCCGTCCGCTGGAGACCGCCGCCTTCGGCCTGCACCCCGCGCTGATGGATGCCGCCCTGCACGGCATCGGCCTCGGCGGCCTGGTGCCGGCCGCCGACCGGGACCCGGACCGCCCCCGGCTGCCGTTCTCCTGGACGGGCGTACGGCTGCACGCCTCCGGCGCGGCAGCGCTGCGGGTGCGGCTCGCCCCGGCCGGCCAGGACGCGGTCACGCTGGACCTGGCAGACGGGCACGGCAACCCCGTCGCCACCGTCGACACCCTGGTGCTGCGCGCGGCCTCGGCGGACCAACTGCACACCGCCCGGGACGCGTTCCACGACTCGCTGTTCCGCATTGAGTGGACGGCGCCGGCGGGCACGCCCGCAACGGGCGCCGATGCGGCGGAGGACGGGCAGCCGTGGGCGGTGCTCGGCACCGCCGACGGCCTGGTCGGTCCCGATGGACAGGACCTGCCCGGGTTCCCCGAACTCGCCGTCCTGACCGCGGCCGTGGCCGCCGGAGCGCCCGCACCGGCGACCGTGCTCGTCCCGGCCTTCCCGGCCCGCCCCGACGGCGCGAAGGCCGCCGGCACCGCGGCCGCGGCCCGCGCGGCCGCCCTGCACGCACTCCGCCTCGCCCAGCAGTGGGC
>NZ_JBHWBW010000087.1:3607-22125 GCF_042735675.1 Kitasatospora sp. NPDC059571 | reverse complement strand
CCCGTGGCGGTGCCGCCCCGCCGTTGACGCGGGGTCGGGCAGGACTACAGCGCGATCCGCACCTTCAGCGCCGTGCGGTTGTCCATCGCACGGTAGCCCTCCGGCACGCCGTCGAGGCCGACCGTGCTGTCGAAGACCAGGCCCGGGTCGATGGCGCCGGAGAGCACGTCGGGCAGCAGCTCCGGGATGTAGGCGCGGGCCGGGGCGACGCCGCCGCGCAGCGAGACGTTGCGGCCGAACATCTGGCCGATGTCGACGCCGGCGCTGCCGCCGTGCGGCACGCCGACGTAGCCGACCGCGCCGCCGTCGCGGGCGATCGAGATGGCGGTGCGCATGGACTCCTCGGTGCCGACGGCCTCCAGCACGGCGTGCGCGCCCTGACCGCCGGTCAGCTCCTTGACCGCCGCGATCGCGGCGTCGCCGCGCTCGGCGACCACGTCGGTGGCGCCGAACGAGCGGGCGATCGCGGTGCGCGCCTCGTGCCGGCCGAGCGCGATGATCCGGCCCGCGCCGAGCCGCTGGGCGGCCAGCACGCCGCACAGGCCGACCGCGCCGTCGCCGACCACCGCGACGGTGGCGCCCGGGCGGACCCCGGCCGTCACGGCCGCGTGGTGGCCGGTGCTCATCACGTCGGACAGCGCCAGCAGGCCGGGCAGCAGCTTCTCCTCGCCGGCGGTCTCCTTGGGCAGCTGCACCAGGGTGCCGTCGGCGAACGGCACCCGGACCGCCTCGCCCTGGCCGCCGTCGGAGCCGACCTCGCCCCAGAAGCCGCCCTCGGGGCAGGAGGTGTGCAGTCCCTCACGGCAGAAGTCGCAGGTGCCGTCGGACCAGACGAACGGGGCGACCACGAAGTCGCCGGGGCGGAAGTCCCGCACCTCGGAGCCGACCGCCTCGACGATGCCCAGGAACTCGTGGCCGATCCGCTGGCCGGCCGTCCGGGCGGCCACGCCGCGGTACGCCCACAGGTCGCTGCCGCAGATGCAGGCGTTCACCACCCGGACCACCGCGTCGGTGGGGTGCCGGACCACCGGGTCGGGCACCTCCTCGATCCGGATGTCGTTGGGGCCGTGGATCACGGTGGCGCGCATGGGGGTTCCTTAGCGGGAGGGTGTCGGTCGTCGGGGTGCGGACGACCCGGGGAGGGTCGCACGGTGGTACGAACACTCCGACGACCACTCTATTCCGGCCCCGCCCGGGGCGGCTCGCGCGGGCGATCCGGCCGAACCGGCGGCCGGGCGGCCTTAGAGTGGTGCACCATGCATGCGATCCAGTCACCGTGGGACGGCCTGACCTCGGCCGCGCCGTTCCCGGCGCCGCGGCCGGCCGCCGACCCCGATGCCGGCCCCGGCTTCGCCGTCGTCGACGTCGAGACCACCGGGCTCGGCCGGTCCGACCGGGTCGTCTCGGCCGGCGTGTACCAGCTGGACGCCCAGGGCGAGATCACCGGCCACTGGTACACCCTGGTCAACCCGGAGCGGGACCCGGGCCCGGTCTGGATCCACGGGCTGACCGGCGCGATGCTGGCCGACGCACCGACGTTCCCGGAGATCGCCGGAGAGCTCTCCGAGCGGCTCAGCGGCCGGGTGATGGTGGCGCACAACGCCCTGTTCGACTGGAACATGATCTCCCGGGAGTACTCCCGGGCCGGGCTGCGGGCCCCCGTCGAGCAGCGGCTGTGCACCATGGTGCTCGCCCGCGACCTCGCCCTGCCGCTGCCCAACGGCAAGCTCTCCTCGCTGGCCGCGCACTTCGGGGTGCACCAGCGCCAGGCCCACAACGCGCTGGACGACGCCCGGGTGCTCGCGGAGGCGTTCCGGCCGAGCCTGCAGCTGGCCCGGCAGGTCGGCCTGCCGCTGCCGCTGACCAGCTGCGTGGCGGTGACCGACTTCGGCGACGACTCCCCCGCCCCGGCCCGCGGCTCCTGGTCCACCTCGTACCGGCCGAGCCGCAAGCGGCCGCCCTGCCCGTACCCGAACCCGGGGCGGTGGCGCGACGGCACCCCGCTGGTGCAGGGCATGCGGGTGGCGATCACCGGGGACACCGCGACCGAGCGCGAGGTGCTGGAGGACCGGGCCACCGAGGCCGGGCTGCACATCGCGAGCTCCGTGAGCCGGCTCACCAGCCTGCTGGTCGCCAACGAGGCGGACAGCTGGAGCGGCAAGGCCCGCAAGGCCCGGGAGCACGGCACCCCGGTGGTCGGCGAGGACGCCTTCCTCCAGCTGCTGCGGGACGTCGCACCCCACCCCGGTGTCCGGCCCGCGGGTGAGTAGGGCGTAGCGTGCCGGGTGTGTACCGATTTCTGCTCTCCCGGCGCTGGGCGGTCATCACCCTCGTCGCGCTGCTGCTGATCCCCGCCATGATCCGGCTCGGGTTCTGGCAGCTGCACCGCCACGAGGCCCGGGTCGCCCGCAACGAGCTGATCGGCCGCAACCTCACCGCGGCCCCGGTCGCCTTCGACTCGCTGTCCTCGCCCGGCTGGTCGGTGCCCACCGGGCAGACCTGGAAGACGGTGACCGCGACCGGCAGCTACGACCCCGCGCACGAGTTCGTGATCCGCGGGCGGACCGAGCCCGGCGGCAGCAGCATCGGCTACTTCGTGATCACCCCGCTGCGCCTCGCCGACGGCCGGGGCGAGGTGCTGGTCAATCGGGGCTGGGTGGAGTCCGGCACGGACGCCACCAGCTACCCCGCGGTGCCCGCACCGCCGGCCGGGCAGGTGACGGTGACCGGCCGGCTGCGCGCCGACGAGACCACCGCGAGCAGCGGCATCCGGGACCGCGGCGGCCTGCCCGACCGCCAGTTCAAGCTGATCAACACCGCCCAGCAGGCGAAGGCCACCGGCGCCGTGCTGCTCGGCGGCTACCTGGAGCTGGTCTCCTCGGTGCCGGCGGCCGGCGCCACCCCGGAACTGCTGCCCGAGCCGGACCACTCCGACATCGGCCCGCACATGGCGTACGCGGTGCAGTGGTGGCTGTTCACCGCGCTGGTGCCGGTCGGCCTGGTGGTGCTGGCCCGCCGGGAGGCCAAGGAGCTCGCGGCGGAGCGGAAGGCCGGCGCCGGGCAGGACGCCGCGCTCGTCGACGCCTGAGCGCAGCCGCGCACCGGGCCGCCCCGGGCGACCGGACGCCCGGCGCGCACCGCAGCCCCGCTCCCGCCGCGCCGGCCGCCACCGGGCAGGATGGCCCCATGGATCTCGGACTTCAGCAGAAGGTGTACGTCGTCACCGGCGCCACCCGCGGGCTCGGCCTCGCCTCCGCCCGCGCCCTGGTCGACGAGGGTGCGCAGGTGGTGGTGAGCGGTCGCACCGAGGAGTCGGTGGCGGCGGCCGTACGGGCGCTCGGCGGCGCAGGGCAGGCCCATGGTGTGGTCGCGGACAACGCCGCCCCGGACACCGCGGCCCGGCTGGTCGCGGCGGCCCGGGAGCGGTTCGGCCGCCTCGACGGCGTGCTGGTCAGCGTCGGCGGCCCGGCCGCGGGCCCGGTCGCCTCGGTGGCCGACGAGGTCTGGCGGACGGCCTTCGAGTCGGTCTTCCTCGGTGCGCTGCGGATCGCCCGCGCGGCCGCCGAGGTCCTCGGCGACGGCGGTGTGATCGGCTTCGTGCTGTCCGCCTCCGTCCGCGAGCCGATCGGCGGGCTCGGCGTCTCCAACGGCCTGCGCCCCGGCCTGGCGATGGCCGCCAAGTCGCTCGCCGACGAGCTCGGCCCGCGCGGGATCCGGGTGGTCGGCCTGCTGCCCGCCCGGATCGACACCGACCGGGTGCGCGAGCTGGACGCGCTGAGCGGCGACGCCGAGGCCGCCCGGGCCCGGATGAGCGAGGCCATCCCGCTGCGCCGGTACGGCACCCCGGAGGAGTTCGGCCGGGTCGCGGCCTTCCTGCTGTCGCCCGCGGCCTCGTACCTCACCGGCGTCATGGTGCCGGTGGACGGCGGCGCACTGCGCGGGCTCTGACGCCGCGTCACCGGCCGGCGGGCCGGCCGCGGGTGGCGGTCAGCCCACCCCCGGCGGCCGCGCCGACCGGCGCTGCCGCCGCCGCTCGGCCACCTTGAGCCGCACCTCGGCGGGCAGTTCGGTCAGTCCGAGGCTGCTGCGCGCATGGGTGAACGGTCCGGCGTCCAGCGCGGCGACCGCCTCGCCCACCCCGCCGCCCGGCCCGAGCCGTACCGCGGTGCGCACCGTCAGCCGGCGTCCGCCGCCGACCTTGGCGGTCACCCGCTCGACGTCCGGCAGCGCGACGGCCTCGGTCTCGATGGCGTCCTCCAGGGCCTTGCTGCGCAGCCGCAGCGCCACGCCCGTCCCGTCGGGGACGGGCACCTCGACCATGGTCGGCCCGGTGCGGTGCAGCTGGGCGTAGATCCACCACAGTCCGCCGGCGATCAGCACCGCGGGCACCGCGAGCACCACCGGCCACCACCAGTCCATGGACGACCAGTGGTTGCGGGCGCCGTCGCTGAGCACCCGCTGGTGCGGCGAGGAGAACGGCCAGCCCACCGGGGTGGTGACGCCGAGCCGGCCGTACAGGTCCAGCCCGCCGGCGAGCGCCAGCACCCCGGTCACCAGCACGGTGAGGCCGACCACGGCGAGGATCGTCCGGTTCACCGCGGACCTGCTCATCGAGGGGCCTCCTGGGCGAGCCGGCGGTGCCCGTGCCGGCGGTCGTGGGGGTGCTCGGGCCGGCCGGCCCGGTGCCGGACGTCGAGCCGGTGCGGCCCGGCGAGCGCCACCCGGGCGAGTTCGGCGCGCAGCTCCCGCTGCACCTCGGCCGGGTCGGCGGGGCCGGTGACGACGGCCCTCGTCCGGTGCCTGCGCACCTTGACGGTGCAGCGCTCCACGCCGACCAGGTCGGCGGCCCGGGCCGCGATCAGTGCGGCGATCGCGGTGCGGTGCACCACCGCGCCGGGCCGGCGCAGCGGCAGCCACCGCCGCAGCCCGGGGGCGAACGCCGCCCAGCAGAGCACGAAGCCGAGGACGACGGCCACTCCGGCGCCGACCAGTACCCAGGTGTCGTCCAGGGTGCGGGTGGCGAGCTCGTCCTCCAGGCTCGCCCGCCACGCACGGGTGGCGTGCCCCGTCCGGACGGCCACCGCGTCGTACAGCACCGCCCCGGCCGCCACCACCACGCAGCTGACCACGGCGGCGGTGAGCACGGTGCGCACCGCCCGCGGGCGGCGCACCTTGACCGGCGGCTCCTCGGCCGGCTCCTCGACCGGCTCCACCGGCAGGTGCCCGGGCGGCTCCGGCTGCGGCTCAGGCTCCGCCTCCGGCCCGGTCACGAGGCGACCGCCGGGACGAGCCGCTCGACCAGGACGGCGACGGAGAGCACCGGGGTGCCGGTCAGCGCGGAGACGTGGTCGGCGACCGCATCGCGGGCGATCCGGGAGAGCTCCGCGAGGTCGGCCGGGTAGGGCAGCTCCAGGTGCAGGGTGATCCGGGCGTTGCCGCCGACCACGAGGACGGACGCCCGGGGCGGGGCGGCGGTCGTGGAACGGCGCGCCCACTCGTCGGCCAGCGCCTGCCGGACGGCCTGTTCGGCCAGCCGTGCGTACACCCGGTCGGCGATCCGCAGCCTGCCGCGGGCGGCCGGTGCGGCCGCGGCGGCGGCCATCAGCGCCGCCGGTCCCGGCCCCGGAGCAGATCGCCCAGGTCGCCGAGGTCGATGTCGCCCTCCAGCAGCCGGCCGAGCACGAAGCCCACCGCGCCCAGCACCGCGACCAGCAGGAAGGCGGCGAAGCCGCCGAAGTAGCCGGCGAAGCCCAGGGCCATACCGGCCAGCAGCCCGACCAGGGCCAGGTTCATCCGCTCCTCCTCGTGTGCGGTGGCACCGGTCCCGCCGGTACCGCGGGTGCTACTGGACGCGTCGGCCGGAGGCCTCCGCCTCCTCGTCCTCGTCGGGCTCGTCCGGCAGGTGGACGTCGTTGACCGAGATGTTCACCTCGACCACTTCGAGGCCGGTCATCCGCTCGACGGCGACGATGATGTTCTCCCGGACGTCGGAGGCGAGCTTGGGGATGACCACCCCGTACTCGACCACCAGGGCGATGTCGATGGCGGTCTGCCGCTCGCCGACCTCCGCCTTGATGCCGCGGCCGACGCCCGACTTGGAGCCGGGCACCCGGTCGCGCATGGCGCCGAAGGTGCGGGTGAAGCCGGAGCCGAGCGCGTGGATGCCGGAGACCTCGCGCGCCGCCATTCCGGCGATCTTCTCGACGACGCCGACGGCGAGTGCCGTGCGGCCGCGCTCGGCGGGCGCACCGTCGGGCTCGGTGCCGGTGGGCTTCTGCAGGTCTGCGGGAGTCGGGGTCTGCGGCATGGCGGGGTCTCCTGTGGTCTCTCCAGCTATATCGCAAATCACCCCAACTCTGACATTTCGCCACGAAATCCGCGCGCCGGGCCGGGGCCCGAACGCAGCGGGGCCCGGACCGCGCGGAAGCGGTCCGGGCCCTGGTGGGCGGGGTTGCGGGGTCAGTCGCCGAGGCCCGCGAGGTCGCGCATCCGGCGGGTCTGCGCGGCGCGCTCGGCGGCGCGCTGCTCGTCGTACGAGCGGCCGCCGGCGCCCTGCAGCAGCGCCTTGGTCTCGATCACCGCGTTGCGCGGCGCGGCCAGCAGCGCCGCGGCGAGGTCGCGGGCGGCGCCGTCGAGCTCGGCGGCCGGGACGGCCACGTTGGCCAGGCCGATCGCCACCGACTCCTCCGCACCGACCCAGCGGCCGGTGGCGCAGATCTCCAGCGCCCGGGCGTAGCCGACGAGGTCGGTGAGCGGCTTGGTGCCGCCGAGGTCGGGGACGAGGCCCAGCGAGGTCTCCTTCATGGAGAACTGCACGCCGTCCGCGACCACCCGCAGGTCGCAGCCGAGCGCCAGCTGGAAGCCGGCGCCGACCGCGTGGCCCTGGACCGCCGCGATGGTGACCACGTCACTGCGGCGCCACCAGGTGAACGCCTCCTGGTACTCCGCGATCGCGGCGTCCGTCTCGGCCTCGGTGCCCGAGGCCAGCTTCAGGAAGTTGTGCTCACCGGGGATGCCCTCGGGGGAGAACATCCGGCGGTCCAGGCCGGCCGAGAAGGAGAGGCCCTCGGCGCGGAGCACCACCACCCGGACGGTGCCGGGCAGGCTGCGCCCGACCGCGGCGAGCGCCCGCCACATCGCCGGGGTCTGGGCGTTGCGGCGCTCGGGGTGACAGAGAGTCACCAGCGCCAGTTCGCCCTCCACCTCGAGGCGGACGCCGTGCTCCTCCCACTGCTGTGGGTCGGTGTCGACGACGGGAGTGGTCATGGGGGTACCTCCGGCAGCGGACAGTAGAGCTACTGGAGAGTAACAAAGCCGGGGCCGGGCGGCCAGAGCCGGGCGCGACGACCCGGGCACACCCCGGACACGGCGAACGGCGGCCCGGATGACCCGGCCGCCGTCCCGTCCGGAGCGGTGTCGGCCGCGCGTCGCGCGCCGCGGGCGTCCGCCCCGCGCGACCCGGCGGGGCCGCTCCGGGGCCGAACCGCCGACCGATCCGATGAGTCGTCAGGAACCCGCTGCAGCAGCCGCCTTGCTCTTGCCGCGTGTGGCACCGCCGCGTCCCCGGAGGTTCACTCCGGACTCGCTGAGCATGCGGTGCACGAAGCCGTAGGAGCGACCCGTCTCCTCCGCAAGCGCGCGAATGCTCGCCCCGGAGTCGTACTTCTTCTTGAGATCGGCCGCGAGCTTCTCACGCGCGGCACCTGTCACCCGGCTGCCCTTTTTCAGAGTCTCGGCCACCCGTGCCTCCTCGTAGCTGTGCTCGGTCAGATTCCCATGATCACCCATCGCCGGTCTCCTGGCCACCCATTCGACAAGGTCGATCCGGGGAAAGCGCAGTCTGCCGGTGGTGTCCGCGGTGCACAAGGGCGCTCACCCTCGGTGCACGCGCCCCCGAAGGCCTCCGAAAAACCGGAGAATGAGCTGATCAGAACGGACGGCCCCGCCGCAAAAGTGCGACGGGGCCGTACCCTGCCAATTGCCGGACGAGCCCATTCCCGGGGCCGTCCGGAAGACCGGTTTATCTACGGTGGAGAGCTGATGCGGCGTCTACTCGCCGGTCAGGCCAGCGAGACCAGATCCGCATAGGCGGGGCTCCACAGATCCTCCACGCCGTCCGGCAGCAGAATGATCCGCTCCGGCTGCAGCGCGTCGACCGCGCCCTCGTCGTGGGTGACCAGCACGACCGCGCCGGTGAAGGAGCGCAGCGCGCCGAGGATCTCCTCGCGGCTCGCCGGGTCCAGGTTGTTGGTGGGCTCGTCGAGCAGCAGCACGTTGGCGCTGGAGACCACCAGGGTGGCCAGGGCCAACCGGGTCTTCTCGCCGCCGGACAGCACCCCGGCCGGCTTGTCCACGTCGTCGCCGGAGAAGAGGAACGAGCCCAGGATCTTCCGGATCTGCACCAGATCGGTGTCGGGCGCCGCGGAGCGCATGTTCTCCAGCACGCTGCGGTCCGCGTCGAGGGTCTCGTGCTCCTGGGCGTAGTAGCCGATCTTGAGGCCGTGGCCCGGGATCACCTCGCCGGTGTCCGGCTGCTCGACCCCGGCGAGCATCCGCAGCAGCGTGGTCTTGCCGGCGCCGTTGAGGCCGAGGACGACGACCTTGGAACCCCGGTCGATCGCCAGGTCGACGTCGGTGAAGATCTCCAGCGAGCCGTACGACTTCGACAGGCCGGCGGCGGTCATCGGGGTCTTGCCGCACGGGGCCGGATCGGGGAAGCGCAGCTTCGCCACCTTGTCCGAGACGCGCGCCTGCTCGAGGCCGGAAAGCAGCTTCTCGGCGCGGCGGGCCATGTTCTGCGCGGCCACCGTCTTGGTCGCCTTGGCCCGCATCTTGTCGGCCTGCGCGTTCAGCGTCGCGGCCTTCTTCTCGGCGTTCGCCCGCTCGCGCTTGCGGCGCTTCTCGTCGTCCTCGCGCTGCTGCTGGTACTGCTTCCAGCCCATGTTGTAGATGTCGATGCAGGAGCGGTTCGCGTCCAGGTAGAAAACCTTGTTCACGACCGTCTCGACCAGGTCGACATCGTGCGAGATGACGATGAAACCGCCCTTGTAGGTCTTCAGGAAATCCCGGAGCCAGGCGATCGAGTCGGCGTCGAGGTGGTTGGTCGGCTCGTCGAGCAGCAGGATGTCGGCGTCCGAGAAGAGGATCCGGGCGAGCTCGACCCGGCGGCGCTGGCCGCCGGAGAGGGTGTGCAGCGGCTGGTCGAGGATGCGGTCCGGCAGACCGAGCGCGGCCGCGATGGTGGCGGCCTCCGCCTCGGCGGCGTAGCCGCCCTTGGTGAGGAACTCGGTCTCCAGCCGGGCGTACTTCTTCATCGCGTTGTCGCGGGTGGCGCCCTTGCCGTTGGCCATCCGCTCCTCGTTCTCGCGCATCTTCTTCAGCACGGTGTCGAGGCCGCGGGCGGAGAGGATGCGGTCCTTGGCGAGGACGTCGAGGTCGCCGGTGCGCGGGTCCTGCGGGAGGTAGCCGACCTCGCCGCTGTTGGTGACCGTGCCGCCGGCCGGCAGGCCCTCGCCGGCCAGCACCTTGGTCAGCGTGGTCTTGCCGGCGCCGTTGCGGCCGACCAGGCCGATCCGGTCGCCGGGGGCGATCCGGAAGGAGGCGGACTCGATGAGGACGCGGGCGCCGGCGCGCAGCTCCAGGGCGTTCGCGGAAATCATGGCTGGGTCACTCCAAGGACGGGGGCGTGGCACGGCGGCCGAGCGGGGACGGAGGCGGCGGGTGCGGGCCCGGGAGAGCCCGCCGGCCGGGGCCTAATGCGCAGGGAACACAGCCATGCGCCCCAGTCTACCGGGCCCCCGGAGGATGCCCCGGGGGTGCACCGGCCCGCGTACCGCGCGGCCGCGGGGCCGCCGCGGCCCCTCAGGGCGCCGGGCAGCCCTCGGGCGGCGGGACCGCCGCGAACGGCAGCTGCGGGCTGGCGCAGCCGGTCTCCGCGGCGCCGCGGCGGGTGTCGACCACCCGGCTGCCGACGATCGGGCCGTCCTCGACGGTGACCCGGTGGCCGTCCAGGCGCTGCAGCTGCACCTCGGGGCCGGCCGCCAGCTGGAAGCCGCGGCCGCTCAGCCGGAAGCCGCTGACCCCGCCGGGCGGGGTGTGCGCGCCGGTGCCCGGACCGGTGCAGCTGCGCGGCACCAGCACCGCGTCGTCGGTGTGCACCGCGCGCAGCGGGTCGTAGCTGCAGCCCGCCGCGGGGCGCGAGTTGAACCGCAGGTCGCCGTCGCGGTCGCGGAAGCCCATGGTCAGGGTCGGGGTGACCACCGCCACCCAGGGCTCCTCCGAGACGGCGGTCTGCAGCGCGGCGGCGGCCCGCTTCACCTCGGTCGCGCGCTTCTCCTCGTCGGTGCGGTCGGACGCGCCGGGCTCGCCGTCGGCCCGCAGCCAGTCGGCCAGGCCCGGCACCGCCCGGTGCCAGCGCACCTGGTGGTCGCTGGGCCGCACCGAGGTGACCAGCCCGTCGTCCCAGACCACCACCGCGCTGTCGCCGGCCATGGCCAGGTGCAGGGCGGTGGCGTCCTCGCGGCGGTAGGACCACAGGTGCTCGCCGGTGGCCCGGTCGTACGCCTCCAGGCCGGGGCCGACCCGGAGCTCCAGCGCCCCGGTGTCCAGCGACTGCGCGCCGACCGGGCTGGCGTCGGCGATGCCGGGCTCGGCGACGCGGTCGCCGAACGGCACGGGCCGGTTCGCGTGGGCGGCAGCGCCTGCCCCGAGGACCAGCCCGACGGCCAGTGCGGGGAGCGCGGATCGGCGGGTCAGGCTTCGCAGCGGCTTCCAGGACACGGGCGGAGCGTACCCGTCGCACGGTTGTCCGTCAGCAGGAATATGCCGCACCCGGGCGGTGACGGGGGTCACTCCGGCGGTGCGGCGCGGCGCTGCGACCAGCCGCGTCGACCGGCCGGGGGCGGCCGGTGCGGTACGGCGGCGGCAGGACGGACTGTTACAGAGGTGATACAGGATGCAGTCCGGCGGCCGGACGGGGATCCGGCCGTCCGCCGGTCGGCGCACGGCGGCGGGTGGTCATGAGTACGAACCGCCACGTTCGGGTGATATGGGGCTTTTCCGGCGCCCGGCGGCCTTACTGTTCGGTCACCGACCCCGCACCGCGCGCCCAGGAGCCCCCCATGCGAATCGGCCGTCTCGCGCTGGCCGCGGCCGCACTGCTGCTGCTGGTGACCACGGCGAGCCTGCCGCCCGGGACGCCGTCCGGCGGGCCCGGGCGGTGGGACGGGTCATCCGCCGACGACGCGCACACCCGGCCGCCCGTCCTGCGGCCGCCGCACGAGGTGCCGTTCGGCGCCTTCGTCGGCTCCTGGGACAGCTACATCCCGCAGATCCAGCGGCTGTCCGCGTGGCTGGGCGACGCCGACATCCAGGTCGGCCACACCTACCTCGCCGGCAACGGCTGGGCCGACGTCGAGGGCGACAACCAGGTGCTCGGGCTCTGGTCCCAGTGGCGGCTCGCCGACCGCAGCCGCACCCTCGTCCTCGGCGTGCCGATGCTGGTGCCCAACGAGGGCGGGCAGCCGGACTCCGAGGTCGCGGCGCTGCTCGCCCGCGGCAACCGCGGCGAGTTCGACCAGCACTTCCGCCGGCTCGCCCGCAAGCTGGTCGCGTTCGGCGGCGCCGACACCGTGCTCACCCTCGGCTGGGAGATGAACGGCACCACGTACACCTCCCGCTGCCGGCCCGACCCGGCGGCGTGGAAGGCGTACTGGCGGCGGATCGTCACCGTGATGCGCGCGGTGCCGGGCCAGCGCTTCCGCTTCGACTTCGCCCCCACCCGCGGGCTGGACGCCGTGCCGTGGACGCGCTGCTACCCGGGCGACGACGTGGTCGACATCATCGGCATGGACGCCTACGACATGCCCGCCGGGGCGACCTTCGACGACATGGTCGCCGAGCCGTACGGGCTCCAGGACCAGGTCGAGTTCGCCGCCCGGCGCGGCAAGCCCGTCTCGTACCCGGAGTGGGGGCTGTTCCGCAACGGCGACGACCCGGAGTACGTGCGGCGGATGATCGAGTGGATCCGCACCCACGACACCGCCTACCAGACCGTCACCGACTACTGCCCGCACGGCTTCTGGGGCTGCGACCGCAACCCGCGCTCGGCCGAGGTGTTCAAGCGGCTGATGGGCGGCTCCAAGGGCGCCCCCGGCGGCGCGGCCTCACCGCCTGCGGCGGGCCGCTAGCGCCTCCTTCACCTTCGGCAGCCGCGCGTCCAGCAGCCGGACGGCCGCCTGCCGGGCCGCGACGGCGAGCGAGCGCAGCGCCGCCGCGGGGGCGGGCCCGGCCGGGCCGGCCACCAGGCGCCGGTTGCGCAGTGCGTCGGGGCGCCACCGCTGCTTGTACGGCTCCTGCCCGCGCAGCAGGCTGAGCACCGGGATCCCCGCAGCCCGCACCTCGTCCAGCGCCGCCCCGAACAGCAGGCCGGCGATGTCGAGGCGCTCGCGCAGCCGCGGGTGGGCGCCGTAGAGGTAGAGGCCGCCGAACGACGGGCAGAGCACCACCAGGTTCACCGCGAGCAGTTCGCCGTCCAGGGTGAAGCGGTGCATCGCGGCCCGGCCGGCGGCCACCATCGCGGTGGTCGACTCGGTCAGGTGCGCGGCGAACCGCTCGGTGCGGTGCTCGGGGGTGACCCCGCGCTCCTGCCACTGCAGGACGTGCAGCCGCAGCAGGTCGGCGACCGTCCCCGGCACCTCCCCGGCCGGCGCGGAATCCACCACCACGCCCGACTCGGCGATCCGGCGCAGCTTCACCCGGCTGCGCTGGGCGGTCTTGCCGGGCAGCCGCTTCAGCAGCTCCTCCATCGGCACCACCGGCAGGTACTGGCACAGCGAGTCGTCGAACTCCCGGGTGCGGCCGGGGTGCCGGGCCAGCACCCGGTGCACGGCCGCCTCCGGGTGCACCTCGCGCAGCTCCAGGCTGTGCCACGGGCGGCGCAGCGGCAGGGCGGCGGCGAGCTCGGCGGCGGCGCGCTCCGCGCAGTCGTCGTCCAGCAGCACGTCGGTGAAGTCGGCCAGCGCGCCGCCGAGTCCGGTGAGGCCGCCGAACGGGCCGCGCCGGCGCAGCGCCGCCGCCGCGGCCAGCCGGCCGTCCCGGCGGACCAGGACCAGGACCAGCGCGCCGGGCCGGCCGTACTGCCGCCACCAGGAGCACAGCCAGCCGGCGTACTGGAACGGGGTGGCGGTGCGGCAGCGGGCGGCGAGGCCGTCCCACTCGGCGGCGAACCGGTCCAGGGCGTCGTCCTCGCGGTGCACCTCGGCCGTCCAGCGGGCCCGTGCCGGTGCGGCGGCCGGGCCGGTGCTCCCCGCCGCGACGGGCGCCGTCACCGGGTGCTCCCGGCGGACTCCCTCGCGCGGGCCGCGGCGGACTCGGCCGCCTCGGTGCGGGGGCGGGGGGCCGCGGGCCCGGCGGCCGCCGGCGCCCCGGCCGGGCGGCGCCGGGCCAGCATCGCGAGTGCGCCGACCAGCACGCCCGCCGCGGCACCGACCGCGGTGTCGAGGGCGGCGGAGGGCGAGGACGGGCCGTCCGGCGGGGCGGCCTTGGCCAGCGGGACGAGCCGGACCCCGGTGTCCTTGCTGCTGAGGTTGGCGAAGGCGACCAGCGAGCCGGCCACCGCGTCGGCGGACCTGACCGCGTCGGCGGGCCGCGGGCCCGTCCCGGTGATCTCGATCATCGGCGCGTCCGGGGAGGTGGTGCCGCGGACGGTGTCGGCCAGCGCCGCGACGGTGCGGCCGGTGCCCGCGGCGGCGGCCGCCAGCACCTGCGGCTGGCCGGCCAGCCGCCCGTACGCCTGGGCGAAGTTGACCGCGGTGGCGCCCTCCCCCGGGTTCTCCGCGACCACCACCACGTAGGAGCTGGCGGCGTAGGAGGGGGGCGTGACGGCGGCGTACCCGGCGCCGGCGCCGGCGCCGAGCGGGACGGCGAGCACCACCGGCCACCAGCGACCGGCCAGGGCGGCGAGGGATCGGCGGGGTTCGGACATGGGTCACTCCTTGGCTGGGTGCGGCGGGCGGCGCGGGGCCCCGCGGGCCGCGGTGGGGAAGGTGAGGGGCCCTCAGGCCCGCAGCGGGGCCGGGCGGCGCCCGGCCGGGGCCGGGTCGAGGCCGTCGTAGAGCTCCGCGAGCCCCTCGGCGATCCGGGCGATGTCGTAGTGGCGGACGGCCGGCGGCTGCGGGAGCCGGGGGCCCGGCGGGGCGGCCCGCAGGTCGTCCAGGGAGCGGGCGTAGGCCCCGGCGTCGGCGGGCAGCCGGCGGGCGCCGGGGGCGGCGCCCGGGCCGAGCCCGTCCAGGGCGGGGCAGGCGGTGTAGCGGACGGGCAGGCCGGCGGCCAGGCCCTCCAGGACGGTCAGGCCGAACGTCTCCTCCACCGACGGGGCGGCCAGGACGTCCATGGCGGCGAGGAGTTCGGGCACGTCGTCGCGCTCGCCGGTGAACCGGACCCGGTCGGCCACGCCGAGCCGGGCGGCCCGCGCGGCGAGTGCCTCGCGCTGCGGCCCGGCCCCGACCAGCAGCAGCCAGGGGTCGCGCGGGCCGGGGCGGCCGCACATCTCGGCCAGGGCGTCGACCAGCACCGCGAACTGCTTGCCCGGCACCAGCCGGCCCACCGCGCCGACCACGAAGGCGTGCCCGGGCAGGCCGAGCGAGGCCCTGACGGACGGCCGCACCGCGGCGGGCAGCAGGTACCGGTCGGCGTCGATGCCGTTCGGCAGCAGCCGGACCCGGTGGGCCGGCACCCCCCAGTCGTCCAGGGTGGCGGCCACCTGGCCGGAGACGGCGACCGTGACGGTGCCCAGCCGCTCGGCCGCCAGGTACAGCGCGCGGACCCCGCGGCCGGCCGGCCGGCCCTCGATCACCCCGGGGTGCAGCGAGTGCTCGGTCGCCACCACCGTGCGCACCCCGGCCAGCCGGGCGGCGAGGCGCCCGTACAGCCCGGCCCGGTAGAGGTGGGTGTGCACCAGCTGGTGGCCGCCGTCCCGGATCAGCCGGGTCAGCCGCGGCAGCACGGCCAGGTCGCGGTTGCCGCGCATCGCGAGGTCGTGGACGGTGAAACCGTCCGCCCGCAGCGCGGCGGCGACCGAACCCGGGTTGGTCAGCACCGCGACCTCGCAGCGGTGACGCTCCGGCAGGTGCCGCAGCAGCAGGTGGAGCTGGCGCTCCGCGCCGCCCGCGGCGAGTCCGGTGACGACGTGCAGGACCTTCATCGCAGGGCCTCCCGCGGGGACGGCTCCGGGGGCCGGCGCAGGCCGGTCACGGCGTCCCGCCAGTGGTGCCGGCCCTGTTTGGCCCGCAGCCGCCAGGCACCGTCGCGGTCTCCGACGTAGCAGCGGGGCAGCGCGAACGGGCCGGTGAGCTCGCTGTGCTCGATCGCGCAGGCGTACTGGTAGCCGGCCGCCTCGACGGCCAGCGCGGCCGGCCGGTCGACCGCGCCGTAGGGGTAGCAGAAGCCGGTGACCGGGCCGCCGACCAGCTCCTCCAGGGCCCGCCGGCTGCCCCGGGTCTGCTCGGCGAGCTCGTCCGCGCGCAGCCCGGGCAGGGCCGTGTGGCCGAGCCCGTGCGAGCCGATCTCCCAGCCCGCGGCGGCCAGCCGGACGACCTCGTCCACGGTGAGCAGCGGCTTGCGGGGGCCCTCCGGGTCCCAGCCGTTGTCGCCGCCGAGCAGGTCGGGCACCACGTACGCGGTGGCGGTGAAGCCGAACCGGCGGAGGACCGGGACGGCGTGCCGGGCGAAGTCGGCGTAGCCGTCGTCGAAGGTCAGGCCGACCAGCCGGGCGGCGCAGCCGGCGGCCCTGGCCCGCAGCAGCTCCCGGACGCTCACCCCGCGCCGGCCGCTGCGGGCCAGCCAGGCCATCTGGGCGGCGAACCGCTCGGGGCTGACGGTGAGCAGGTAGGGGTCGTCGTCCTCGTGCGCCACGGAGTGGTACATCAGGATCCACGGCGCCGTCCTCGGCGCACCGGCCTGGACCGGCAGGCCCGCGGCGCGGGCGGGTTCAGCGTCCATGGGACTTCCCTTCGTCAGCCGGGAGGAACGGGCCGGCGGCCCGCAGGACGGCGCGCACCGGTCCGCGGACCTCGGCCGCGCCGAACGCCGTGCCGAGCACCGCGAAGACGACCGCGACCGCCGTCCCGCCGAGCAGGGTCGCCGCCAGCGGGGCGGCGACCTGGGCGGCCGTCAGCGCGCCGGCGCCGGCCGCCCCCACCGCCGCGGCCAGCAGCCGGACCTGCCCGCCGAGCACCAGGCGCAGCCGCAGTGCGATGCCCCGCAGCAGCAGGCCGCGCAGCAGCAGGACGGCCGTGGTGGTGATCCCGGCGGCGTTGCCGGCCGCCAGGCCGAGGGCGCCGAGGTGCGGGGTGGCGGCCAGGCCCACGCCGACGGTGACCAGCAGGCCGAGGGCCATCGCGGCCACCGGGTACCAGTCCAGCGCCCGGCGGCGGCCGGCCGGCTCGGGGTCGTCCGCGCGGCGGACCACCGGGCGGACGGAGAAGAACGGCCGCACCATCACCCCGATCAGCGCCTGGGCGGGCAGCCCGAAGGAGTAGACCCGGATCACCGCGGCGGTGGCGGCGGTGTCGTGCGGTCCGAACGCGCCGCGCTGGAACAGCAGCGCGACCACGGACGGGGCGCAGGCCATCAGGAAGGCGGTGCCCAGCAGGACGACCGCGGCGGCCTGCCCGAGGTCCTTCTCCACCCGGTCGCGGGCGGCCCGCAGGGCGCCGGCGGCCAGCGCCCGGGCGACCAGCGGGAAGGTCACCGTGACGATCAGGATGCCCGCCGTCATGGCGAGCTGGGAGACCTTCGCCGCGTAGTTGAGGTGCGAGATGGTGCCGGGCGGGAGCCCGGAGCCGAGGTAGCGCTCGACGAAGACCTGTGCCTGGCGGGTCAGCGTGAACGCGGCCACCGGCAGTATCGCCAGCGGGATCAGCACCAGCCCGCCGGCCGCGCCGGCCGCCGGGGCGCCGCGGCCGCGGGTCCGCAGCCGGCGGGCCGCCGGGCCGAGCAGCAGCCCGGCCATCAGCAGGCTGCCGAGGGTGACGCCGACCGCCGCCGAGCCGACGCCGAGCACGGCGTGGCCGGTCAGCAGGACGGCCAGGATGCCCAGGTTGTAGGCGACGTAGATGCCGGCCGGGGCGGTGAAGGTGTGGTGGGCGCGCAGCATCGAGCAGAGGTAGCCGACCACGCCGAACGGCAGGATGGTCAGCGCGGTGATCCGGGTGCAGGTGACGGCCAGTGCGGGGTCGGCGAGGCCGGGGGCGAGCAGGCCGACCAGCGGTCCCGCGCCGAGCGCGGCGGCCAGGGTGAGGGTGCAGAGCGCGAGCAGCAGCCAGGGCAGGGTGGCCCGGACCAGCTGGCGGACCGGGTCGGGGCCGTGCGGCCGCTCCTCGCGCAGCACCAGGGCCAGGCTGAAGGCCGGCACCATCAGGAAGGCCATGGCGTCCTCGATCAGCAGCGGGGCGGCCGTCTCGGGCACCGTCCAGGCGACCAGGAAGGCGTCCGTGCCCTGGTTGGCGCCGAAGTAGCGGGCCAGCAACAGGTCGCGCAGCAGGCCGAGGCCGGAGCCCGCGGCGCTCAGCACCGCGGTCACACCGAAGGCCCGGGCGACGAATCCGCCGCTCCGGGCCGCGCGCCGGGCGTGCCGGCCGCCGCGCTCGGGTGCCGGGCGCGCCGCCGGGAGCTGCGGCCGGGCCGTGGTGCCGGGCCGGTCGCCGGTCATCTGGCCTCCGCGTCGGCCGGGTCGGGGAACGCGGTGCGGGCGGCGAGGCCGAGCACCACCGAGGTCAGCACGGTGGTGGTGCCGCCGATGTCCGCGTACAGGAAGTCGACCAGGATCCAGACCAGCAGGCCGAGGGCGGCCGGGCCGGCGCCGGGCCGGCCCGCCCGGCGCAGGCAGCCGAGCAGCAGGGCGAGGAACAGCGCGGCGTAGGCGACGATGCCGAGCAGGCCCTGCTCGCTGAGCACCAGGAAGTACATGTTGTGCGGGGAGAGCAGCGGTTCGCGCTGGAAGCCGATGGTGGCGTCCTCGGCGTCGCTGCCGGAGGAGAGCCGCAGCGGGGCGTGCCCGTCGCGCAGCTGCTGGAAGGCCTTGGGGCCGGCCCCGGTGGCGGGGTGGTCCTGCCAGATCCGGGTGGCGGTGGTCCACAGGTCGTAGCGGTCGCTGACGGACTGGTCGGGCGCGGCCTGGACGGAGCCGATGCTGTCGAGCCGCTCGGCGACGCCGGAGGAGCCGAGGCCGAGGCCGCCGACCAGCACCACCCCGGCCGCCGCGGCGACCAGGGCGCCGCGCAGGGCGAGCCGGGCGTCGCTGCGCAGCAGCAGCACGGCGGCGGCGACCGCGGTGGCGATCCAGCTGCCCCGGCTGAAGGAGACCGCCAGCGGGAAGGTGAGGAACGCCGCGGCCGCGTAGAGGCCGCGGCGCAGGGCCGGGTTGCCGTGCGGGCCGCGCGCGCCGCGCGCGAGGGCGAGGGCGGCGAGGAGACCGAATGCGACCACCGTGGACCTAGCCATGAGGTGCCGCGCCCCGA
>NZ_JBHWBW010000087.1:0-3597 GCF_042735675.1 Kitasatospora sp. NPDC059571 | reverse complement strand
CGCCCAGGTTCTATCAGCGCTCCGGTGTCGCAGTCTTCGCCCCCCCCCCCCCCTCACCCCCCCCGCCCCCACGGGCCGGGTTGCCGTGCGGGCCGCGCTCGCCGAGCGCGAGGGCGAGGGCGGCGAGCAGACCGAAGGCGACCACGGTGGACATCGCCATGACGTCCAGCGCCCCGAAGGTGCCGACCGCGCGGATCGGCTGCCCGGTGTACGAGGCGCCGGTCCGGGTGAGGAACTGGCGGGCGCCGACCGCGCCCTCCACCAGCGCGGCCGCCACGAACGCGCCGAGCACCAGCCGCCGCCCGGCCTCGTCCCGGACGGCGCAGGCCACCGCGGCCGGGACGAGCACGAAGACCTGGACCAGCCGGACGAAGCCGGAGAGCGAGGCGGCCGGGTCGATCGAGGCCAGGGTGGCCGCCGCGGCCGCGCAGACCACGGACCCGAACAGCAGGCAGACCGCGGTGTCCAGCCGGGCCGCCCGGCCGCGCAGCAGCTCGACGCCGACCAGCGCGACCAGGACGGTGGAGGCGAGGTCCGCCGGGGTGATGTGGACGGCGGCGCTGACGTCCTTCTCCCCGGTCGGGACGCAGACCAGCAGCACGGTGGCGGCGGCGGTCAGCGCGGTGAGCCGGGGTCTGGCCCACGGGCGGCGCAACTCCATTGCCGCGCCGGCGGGTTGCAGGGAGAGGACCACGTCAGCTCCCGTCCGGGTGGAGCATCAGGACGGCCGTCCGCAGCAGGATCTTGGCGTCCTGCCAGAGGCTCCAGCCCTCGATGTAGCGGTTGTCGAAGCGGGCCCGGTCCTCGATCGAGGTGTCCCCGCGCAGCCCGTTCACCTGGGCGAGGCCGGTGAGGCCGACCGGCACCCGGTGGCGGTCCTGGTACTCGGGGTAGGCCTGGCCGAACCGCAGGACGAAGTACGGGCGCTCCGGGCGCGGGCCGACCAGGCTCATGTCGCCGCGGACGACGTTCCACAGCTGGGGCAGCTCGTCCATCGAGGTGCGGCGCAGCAGCCGGCCGACGGCGCCCATCCGGTGGTCCTGGGAGATGTTCCAGCGCGTCGCCGACTCGTGCTCGTTGCTCGGGCGCAGCGTACGGAACTTGAGCAGGGTGAACACCTGGCCGTCCAGGCCGGTGCGCTGCTGCCGGAAGAGCACGCCGGGGCCGGTGTCGAAGCGGACGGCGAGCGCGCAGGCGGCCAGCACCGGGGAGAGCAGCAGCAGGCCGAGCGAGGCCGCGGTGGCGTCCAGCACCCGCTTGACGAGCCAGCTGGGGCGGCGCAGCGCCGGCCGGCCCAGCGGGACGACCGGGAAGCCCCAGATCTGGTCGGTGCCGCGGCGGCCGAGCGCCGCGTACTCGCGCAGCTGCGGCACCAGCCAGACGGTGCAGCCCAGCCGGGTGGCGGCGCGCAGTGCGGCGGCGGTCTGGGCGTCGTCGGCGGCGCCCTCGGTGACCACCACGTGGTGGATGCGCTTGCGGCGCAGCTGGCTCTCCAGGGCGTCGTGGCCGCCCAGGACGCGCAGCGCCGGGCCGTCGGCCAGCAGGCCGGGCTGGGAGTCGAGGAAGCCGACCGGGCGCAGCCCGTACTCGCGGTGCTCCAGCATGGCGGCGGCGACCCGCTGGCCGAGCTGGCCGGCGCCCAGGACGAGGGCGGGGCTGGGCCGGCGCCGCCGGGCGCGGCGCAGCAGGCGGTAGACGAACGCGCGGCCCAGGCAGGCCAGCAGGGTGAAGGCGGTGAGCAGCGCGGCGAGCCGCAGCGGGGAGCCGGGCCTGGTGCCGCCGAGGCAGGCGTCGAGGGTGACCGCGAAGGCGACGGCGACGGCGGCCCGGCCGGCCAGCGCGGGCAGGTCGTCGAGGGCGGAGACGGTGAGCCTGGTGCGGTAGAGGCCGCCCGCCAGGTTGAGCGGGAGCTGCACGGAGAGCACGACGGCGACGGCGTGCAGCGGCCGGTCGCCGACCGAGAGCAGGGTGGCCGCGCCGAGCGCGAGGACGTCGGAGCCGAGCAGCCCGGCGGGCAGGGCGACCCGGGAGCGGACGGGCCGGCGGTGCCGGCCGGGCGAGGGCACCGGACGGGAGCGGGACGCCGCGGCCGGCCGGTCGAGCAGGCCGGTCGCGGGCTGCCGCCGGGGCGAGGGTGGCCGTCCCGGCCTCGGCACGCTCTCGTGGTCGATGGTCATCTGTGCGCGAACTCCCCTGCTGTGTACCGGCCGTCGCGGGGCGGCCGGCCCCTACCGGTTCGGCGGCCCGGCCCGGTGGAGGCGGTCCAGGTAGGCACCTGCTGCCTGGGCGGCGATCGGCCCGTCCGGCAGCGGACCGGCCGGACGGCCGCCCACATGGAACGGGTACGAAACAGGCAAAATCAGACAATAGCGAACGCTTGCTTCAACACGACGAGTTGACGTGGCGTTTCATCCCACCCGCCCATTTGTCGGACTGTCGGACGGCCGGACCGCGGTCCGTCGGGGGGCCGGGAGCGGGCGGTGGCCCGGGCAAGCACTCACAGTCGGATAAACGATCAGAATCCCCGGGAGACACGGCGATCCGGGCGCCGCGGGCCGCCCGCCGGGAGCATCTCCCGGTACACCGCCGCGACCTGCGCGACCGTGTCGCGGACGTCGTGCCGGCGCGCCACGTGCTCGCGCGCCCAACCGCCACGACGGGCACACTCGTTCGGATCGGCGAGCGCCTCGGCCAGCCGTTCGGCCAGCGGGCCGGGCTGCTCCGGCGGCACCGGCGCCGTCCCGGCCGGCGGCGGCGGCAGGCACTCGCGGGCGCCCGGCACATCGGTCAGCAGCACCGGCCGGGCGGCCGCCATCGCCTCCAGCGGGGCCAGCGCCATGCCCTCCCAGCGCGAGGGGAGCACCACCACGTCGGGCGCGGGCCCCCCCGGCCCCGGCGACGCGAACCCCCCCGGCCGCACCCCCCCCCCCGGGGCGGGGCCCCCCCGCGCCCCGGCCCCCCCCACGTCCACGGCGGGGCCGCGGATCGGCGACCGCACCGGGCAGCAGCACCGCAGCGGGGTCGGACAGCGCCTGCGCCCGGGCCGCCAGCAGGTCCTCGTCGGGCCCGGCGCCGACCACCGCGAGGCGCGCCGCGGGGACCCTGGCGGCCACCGCCGGCCAGGCCTCCAGCAGCACGTCCTGGCCCTTCTGCCGACAGATCCGGCCGAGGCAGACCGCCAGCGGGGCGCCCGGGTCCAGGCCGAGCGCGGTGCGGGCGGCGAGCCGGGCGGAGGCATCGGCGGCGGTGTGCCGGCCGAGGTCCACGCCGTTCGGGACCACCCGCCAGCGCCCGGCCACCCCGGCCGCCGCGCCGTCGGCACGCTCCTGCTCGCTGACGCACAGCAGGGTGTGCGCCCAGCGGGCGGCGTACCGCTCCCAGGCCCGGGTGGCGGCCGCCAGCGGCCCGTCCACCGCGGCGAACGACCAGGCGTGCGGCTGGAAGACGGTCGGCAGCGCACCGCGGACGGCGAGCCGGCCGGCCAGCCCCGCCTTGGCGCTGTGCAGATGGAGCACGTCCGGCGCGGCCGCCCGGACGATCCGGCGCCGCCGCCGGGCCACCCCCCCCGCGGGGGGCGCCCCCCCGCGCCGCGCCCGG
>NZ_JBHWBW010000086.1:722-22203 GCF_042735675.1 Kitasatospora sp. NPDC059571 | reverse complement strand
CCGCAACCGCGGGGCGGGCCTGCGCACGTCCTGCCGGCACCGGCCGGGGCTCAGCCCTCGGCGTCGGCCTTCTTGCGGTCCTGCGCCTCGCCCTCCTCGATCACGGCCTGCGCCACCGCGGCCATGGTCATCCGGCGGTCCATCGACGTCTTCTGGATCCAGCGGAACGCGGCCGGCTCGGTCAGGCCGAACTTGGTCTGCAGCACGCTCTTCGCCCGGTCCACCAGCTTGCGGGTCTCCAGCCGCTGGGAGAGATCGGCGATCTCCTCCTCCAGCGTCCGCATCTCCGTGTACCGCGAGACCGCCATCTCGATCGCCGGCACCAGGTCGCTCTTGCTGAACGGCTTCACGATGTACGCCATCGCGCCGGCGTCGCGGGCCCGGTCGACCAGCTCGCGCTGCGAGAACGCGGTCAGCATCAGCACCGGCGCCAGGTGCTGCTCGTGGATCCGCTCCGCCGCCGACAGGCCGTCCAGGACGGGCATCTTCACGTCGAGGATCGCGAGGTCCGGCTTCAGCTCCTCGACCAGCTTCACCGCCGTCTCGCCGTCCCCGGCCTCACCGACGACGGTGTAGCCCTCCTCCTCCAGCATCTCCTTGAGGTCGAGGCGGATCAGCGCCTCGTCCTCGGCGATGACGATCCGGGTGATCTGGGACAGGTCGGGCTCAAGCGGCTCGGGCTGCTCGTCGGCGGTGCTCACGGGGCTCCTCGTTCCGGCGGGGACTGCATGCACGAGCCTACCTAGCTGCAGCATGAGACGCGCACACGGTATCCTTCTGACGCCAAACCGAGCCGGGTTGGTGGAACGGCATACACGGATGTCTCAAACACATCTGCCCGAAAGGGCTTGCGGGTTCGAATCCCGCACCCGGCACCCCAGTTCTTCCTTCGATCCGCAGGCATTCCCGGAATGCGCGGACGTCACCGCCCCGGGTGATCCCGGCCGGATCCGCTCCCCGGCACCCCGCCCGGTCCGCATCGTGGACACATGAGCCGCACCTCCCCGCGCGACGAGGCCCTGCGACTGCTGCGGGCCGGCACCTCCAACGCCGACGTGGCCCGCCGGCTCGGCGTCCCCGCGGGCACCGTCTCCTGGTGGAAGCACCAGGACCGGGCCCGGCGCGGCGAACTGCCCGGCCGAAGGCGCTCGACCTGCCCGCACTGCCACGGCGACCCGCTCGACCGTCCGGCCTACGGCTACCTGCTGGGCCTCTACCTGGGCGACGGCCACATCTCCCGGGCCGGCCGGCACTGCCCCAGTCTCGCCATCAGCTGCGACGACCGGTGGCCGGGCCTGGCGGACGCCGCGGAGCGGGCGATCCGCGCCGTCCTGCCGCACAACTCGCCCTGCCGGGTGCGCCGCAAGGGCTGTCATGACGTCAAGGTGTACTCCGCACACCTGCCGTGCCACTTCCCGCAGCACGGCCCGGGCAAGAAGCACGAGCGGCCGATCGTCCTGGAGCCCTGGCAGCAGGAGATCGTCGACGCCCACCCGTGGGAGCTGCTCCGCGGGCTGTTCCACTCCGACGGCTGCCGCGTCACCAACCGGGTCTCCCGCGCGGCCGGCGGGGAGGTGCGGCGGCACGAGTACCCCCGCTACCTCTTCACCAACACCTCGGCCGACATCCGGCAGATCTGCACCGCCGCCCTGGACGCGGTCGGCGTCGCCTGGCGGGCCGCCCGCCCCCGCCCGGGCGGCCAGGTCACCGTCTCCGTCGCCCGGCGGGAATCGGTGGCGCTGCTGGACGAGCACGTCGGGGCGAAGTGGTGACGGCGCAGCCCTCCCCCCATCGGTGGGCTGCGCCGTCGGTCCTCGGGTGGTGCGGGGCGGGTCAGTTCACCGGGCCGCTGGCGGCGACGCCGGTGGCGTGCAGGACGGTGGTGGCGGCCGGGGCGGTGTGGTCGGGGTCGGTGACGGAGAGGGTGTAGTCGCCGTCGGTGGCGCCCTGGAAGACGAACCAGGCGGCCTGGTCCTGGCGGGTGGGACGGTCGGGGTAGATGGCCTCGATGGGGGCTACGGAGGGGCCGACCTCCTGGCCGTCGGGGAGCTTGAGGCGCAGGCTGGTGCCGTCGACGGCCATGCCGGCGGGGCCGACCTTGCCGGTCATGTCGAAGAGGACGAGGACGGCGCGCTGGCCGAGGGTGAGGGCGCCGCTGCCGTTGCCGCCGCCGACGTCGGCGCGCAGTTGGGCGCTCTTGAGGGTGAGGCCGAGGCGGCCGGAGGTGAGGGTGGCGCCGGCGGTGGCGTGCAGGTCGACGGGGGCGAGGGTGACGGGGGCGCGTCCGCCGCTGCCGAGCGGGACGACGGCCTGGGCCTGGCCGGGGGCGCCGAGGACGAGGGAGGCGCCGTCGAGGGTGAGGGGGCCGGTGCCGGTGAAGGTGATGGGCAGCGGGTTGCTGGCGCCGGGGGTGGGCGGGGCGGCGGTGCCGAGGTTGCCGGTGAGGGGGGTGCCGGCGATGTCGATGGCGATGTCGGGCCAGCCGGTGACGGGGGTGGTGCGGAAGGTGTTGGTGACGGTGGTGGCGAGGGTGATGGTGGAGCCGGTGCCGTCGGGGTTGGCGGCGGTGGCGGCGGTCTTGATGTCGAAGCGCAGGCCGCCCCAGTAGGCGGTGCGGCCGACGGTGGTGGTGCCGGGCTTGCCGGCGGGGGTGGTGGCGGTGCTCCCGGCCGCGGCGGTGGTGGTGCGGGCGGGGAGGGGCTTGGCGGTGCCGCCGGAGGTGTCGTCGGGGCCGCAGGCGGTGGCGAGGCCGGCGGTGAGGAGGGCGGTGGCGAGGGCGAGGGCGGTGGTGGCGCTGCGGGGTCTGCTGCCGCGCGTCGTGGTGCTGCTGCTCATGGTGTCCCCCTTCGGGCGGCCCTGCTGCCGGGCCGGTCGTGGGGACCGTACCCGCGGCGGGGGTGCAAGTGGCGGTCTGTCACCGGATGGGGACGGTTCGGTGGCGGGGCCGGGGCGTTCGCAGCGCGGGTGTGACGGTGGTGGGGGGCGGGGTGGGGGCGGGGGCCCCGGCAGGGGGGGTGGGGTGGCGCCAGCGGTGGGGTGTGTGGTGGGGGGGGGGGGGTGGGGTGCCCCTTGGGGTGGGGGGGGGGGGGGGGGGGGGGGGGGGGCCCCCCCCCCCCCGTCAGGGGGTGTGCTCAGTTGTCGAGTTCGCCGACGTGGTGGACGCGGACGAGGTTGGTGGAGCCGGCCAGGCCGGGGGGCGAGCCGGCGGTGATGACGACGATGTCGCCCTTCTGGCAGCGGCCGAGGCCGATGAGCTGGGCGTCGACCTGGGCGACCATGTCGTCGGTGGTGGGGACGTAGGGGCCGAGGAAGGTCTCGACGCCCCAGGTGAGGGCGAGTTGGCTGCGGACGGCGGGTTCGTAGGTGAAGGCGAGGACGGGGATGGGCGAGCGGTAGCGGGTGAGGCGGCGGGCGGTGTCGCCGCTCTGGGTGAAGGCGATCAGGTATTTGGCGTGCAGGAAGTCGCCGATCTCGGCGGCGGCGCGGGCGACGGCGCCGCCCTGGGTGCGGGGCTTGGTGCCGTCGGTGAGCGAGGGGAGGCCGGCGGCGAGGATGTCGGCCTCGGCGGCCTCGATGATGCGGCTCATGGTGCGGACGGTCTCGACGGGGTACTTGCCGACGGAGGTCTCGCCGGAGAGCATGACGGCGTCGGTGCCGTCGAGGACGGCGTTGGCGACGTCGGAGGCCTCGGCGCGGGTGGGCCGGGAGGCGTTGATCATCGAGTCGAGCATCTGGGTGGCGACGATGACCGGCTTGGCGTTGCGGCGGGCGAGGGTGATGGCGCGCTTCTGGACGATCGGCACGTCCTCCATGGGCATTTCGACGCCGAGGTCGCCGCGGGCGATCATGATGCCGTCGAAGGCGTCGACCACGGATTCGAGGTCGGTGACGGCCTGCGGCTTCTCGATCTTGGCGATGACGGGGAGGCGGCGGTCCTCCTCGGCCATGATGCGGTGGACGTCCTCGGCGTCGCGTCCGCTGCGGACGAAGGAGAGGGCGATCAGGTCGGCCCCGAGCCGCAGTGCCCAGCGCAGGTCGTCGACGTCCTTGTCGCTCAGCGCGGGCACGGAGACGGCCACCCCGGGGAGGTTGAGGCCCTTGTGGTCGGAGACGAGTCCGCCCTCGACGACGGTGGTGCGGACGGCGGGTCCTTCGACGCCGGTGACCTCCAGGCAGACCCGCCCGTCGTCGACCAGGATGCGCTCGCCGCGGGAGACGTCGGCGGCCAGGCCGGGGTAGGTGGTGCTGCAGGTGTCGCGGGTGCCGGGGACGTCGTCGACGGTGATGGTGAACTCGTCGCCGCGTTCAAGAAGTACGGGGCCGTCGGCGAAGGTGCCGAGGCGGATCTTCGGGCCTTGGAGGTCGACGAGGATGCCGACGCTGCGGCCGGTCTCGTCGGAGGCCTTGCGGACCCGGCGGTAGCGCTCCTCGTGTTCGAGCCGGGAGCCGTGGCTGAGATTGAACCGGGCGATGTCCATGCCGGCCTCGACCAGGGCTTTGATCTGGTCGTACGAGTCGGCGGCGGGCCCGAGGGTACAGACGATTTTTGCTCGGCGCATGCCTGTACAGCGTAGGCATTACCGGCCCGTAACAACGAGGTTCCGGGCGGCTCCCCTACGGCGGTTGCAGAAAGTTTTGATTAACAAACTGACACATCGTGACGGTGGCGGCGGTGAGGCGGAGTTGACCGTCCGCGTGGACGTCCGCGACCTGCGGGGACGCCGGGAGCGGGGTTCCGGGGAGCCCGCCGGGTGACCCGGGGGCGGCCGGGTTGACGCACCGGCGTACGGGCGGTGCGGACACCGCGGCGTCGGCCGGCCGCCACGGACGCGTCGTCAATTCCTCACCAGACGGCAACGTCGGGGGGCTGTCGCGGCCGGGTTTTTGACGGCAGACTTCTACGCGCGTATCTCTACGCGCGTCACCATCCGTCGGCGGTGCACCGCCGCCGCCGGTCCCTCACCCGGCCACGTTGGAGTCGTCCATGTCCCTGAACCGCCGTGACTTCGTCACCCGCTCCGCCGCCACCGCGGCCGGCGCCGCACTGGTCGGCGGCCTGCCGGTCGCCGCGGCCACCCCGGCCGCCGCGGCCCAGGACAGCGGCGACGCGCACCGCGGTCCCGCCGGCAAGGAGACCTTCACCGTGCTGGGCACCACCGACCTGCACGGCCGGGTCCTGAACTGGGACTACTTCACCGACGCGGAGTACGACGACAAGGCGCACAACGACGTCGGCCTCGCCAAGATCTCCACCCTGGTCAAGCAGATCCGCGAGGAGAAGGGCTGCCACCGCACCCTGCTGATCGACGCGGGCGACATCATCCAGGGCACCCAGCTCACCTACTACTACGCCCGGGTCGAGCCGATCACCGCCGCCAAGCGGCCGCCGCGGCACCCGATGGCCGTGGCGATGAACGCGATCGGCTACGACGCGGCGGCCCTCGGCAACCACGAGTTCAACTACGGCATCCCGACCGTCCGCGCCTTCGAGGAGCAGCTGGACTTCCCGCTGCTGGGCGCGAACGCGCTGCACGCGAAGAACGAGAAGCCGGCCTTCCGCCCGTACGTCATCAAGGAGCTGCACCTCGGGCACGGCCGTCCGCTGCGGGTCGGCATCCTCGGCCTGACCAACCCGGGCATCGCGATCTGGGACAAGGCCAACGTGTCGGGCCAGATGGTCTTCCCCGGCATCGTGGAGATGGCGAAGAAGTACGTGCCGCGGATGCGCGCGGCCGGCGCGGACGTGGTGATCGTCTCGGCGCACTCCGGCATCGACGAGGCCACCACCTACGGCGACCAGCTGCCCTGGCCGGAGGACGCCTCGGGCGAGATGGCCGAGACGGTGCCCGGGATCGACGCGGTGCTGGTGGGCCACACCCACAAGGAGGTGGCGCAGCGGCTGATCGTCAACAAGGAGACCGGGCGGACGGTGGTGCTGTCGGAGCCGCTGTGCTGGGCGCAGCGGCTGTCGGCGTTCGACTTCGAGGTGGAGTTCGCGCACGGTGCGTGGAAGGTGACCTCGGTGTCGTCGCGGGTGCTGAACTCGAACGCGGTGCCGGAGGACCCGGAGATCGTGAAGCTGGTGGCGGCGCAGCACAAGAAGGTGGTGGCGTACGTCAACCAGGTGATCGGGACGTGCAAGAGTGCGCTGTCGATCGCGGAGGCGCCGTACAAGGACGTGCCGATCATCGATCTGATCGGGCGGGTGCAGGCGGACACGGTGCGGGCGGCGCTGGCGTCGACGGAGTACGCGAAGCTGCCGGTGCTGGCGCAGGCGGCGCCGTTCAACCGGACGGCGCTGATTCCGGCGGGTGATGTGCGGCTGCGGGATGCGGCGGGTCTGTACATCTACGAGAACACGCTGGAGGCGCGGATCCTGACGGGTGCGCAGATCAAGGACTATCTGGAGTTCTCGGCGAAGTACTTCGCGCAGCTGGCGCCGGGGGCGCCGGTGAACCTGGACACGCTGACCAACCAGCAGTCGACTCCGGACTACAACTTCGATTCGGTGTACGGGCTTTCGTACGACATCGACATCTCGCAGCCGGTGGGGTCGCGGATCGTGAACCTGTCGCTGGACGGGGTGGCGGTGGATCCGGCGGCGCAGTTCGTGCTGGCGGTGAACAACTACCGGGCGAACGGCGGCGGCAACTTCCCGCACGTGGCGGCGGCGAAGTCGGTGTGGGCGAGTTCGGACGAGATCCGGAACACGATGATCGCCTGGGTGAAGGCGAAGGGGGTCATCGACCCGGCGGACTTCGGCGGGGTGACCTGGCGGCTGGTCCGGGCGGGTGTGCCGCTGTTCTAGGCCTTGTCGGTGGTGTCCGGTCGCCGCGGTTCAGCCCGTGCCGCGGCGCCGGACGGCGGCGGGTGCGGTGAGGTCCTGCTGGCCGCCGGTGGCGAGCATGCGGACCTCGTCGCGGTCGCTGATCTCGGCGCGGACGATGCCGCTGTCGTCGGTGTACACCGGGTGGCCGCCGGGGCCCTTGGTGCCGGTGGGGTGGACGTTGACGATGTCCTCGCCGGGTTGGCCGGGGTGGGTGAAGACCAGTTCGTACTCGGGCACCGGGCACCTCCTGGTCCGGGGCTGGGCGGGGGCGGGGTTTCCGCCGTTCCCAGTCTGGCCCCTCGGGCGGCCGGGCGCGCTTCGGGAACCGGCCGGGCGGCGGGTGCGTCACACCGCTGCCAAATGCCGTTTCCGACAGGGGGTATGTCCGTGCGCGGGGTGCGTGGGGCGGTGGCGGTGCTGGTCGCCGCGGTGGTGGTGGCGGGGTGCGGCCGGGTGGTGGCGGGCTCCGGGACGGGGCCGGCCGGGGGCGGGGCGCCGGGTGTGTCGGCCTCGGCCGGCGGGGTGACGGGGGATGCGGCGCGGCTGCGGGCGGCGGAGGTCGCCCGGGCGTGGCCGGGGTCTGCGGTGCAGCGGCAGTGGACGTCGGGGTACTACCCGCTGGACGTGCCGCCGGAGTGGCTGCCGCGGGACGCGTTCCACAGCGGGGCGGACAAGGCGGCGTACGCGGCCGGGCACCTGGATCTGCGCGGCGGGCTGCCGCAGACGCTGTCGGGGACGGCGCAGGTGCGGTTCGCGGACGGGTCGGTGCTGGCGGTGCCGCTGGTGTCCGCGGATGCGGTGTTCCGGCGGCTGACGGACACCGGGGTGGCGTGTCCCGGGGCGTGTGCGGGGCGGCTGGAGGTGTCGGGGGCGCGGCCGGCGACGCGGGAGGTGTCGACGAGCCGGGGGCGGGCGGTGATCCCGGTGTGGGAGTTCTCGGTGGCGGGCTATGCGGAGCCGTTCACGTATCCGGCGGTGGCGGGCGGGCAGGTGCCCGGTGAGCCGTCGCCGGGGCCGCGCTGGGAGGCTCCGGGGGCGGGGGCGGCGCTGTGGTCGGGGACGTCGGCGGACGGGCTGGTGCTGACCGGGCTGGTCACGCACGGTGCGTGCACGCAGCTGCTGCCGGGCGAGGTGTACGAGACGGACGCGGCGGTGGTGCTGATCGCGCGGTGGCGGTCGACGGCGGTGGCCGGGCAGGCGTGTCCGGCGTCGGCGGTGGTGGCGCCGCAGGAGTTCCGGCTGGCGCGGCCGCTGGGCGGGCGGGCGGTGCTGGACCTGGTGACGGGCGGGCCGCAGGCGCAGGCGGGGCCGGGGCGGATGCCGACGCACGGCGAGTGAGCGAGGGCTGCCGCGGGCGGCCGTGCTGCGGCAGGATCGGGTCCGTGACGTGGCCGGGGCCGGGGAGGCTGTGATGTGGGAGACCGAGCGGTTGGTGATCCGTCCGTGGGAGGGCGGTGACCGGGACCGGGCGCTGGATCTGTACGGCCGCTGGGAGGTGGCCCGCTGGCTGGGGGCGGCGCCGCGGGTGCTGGGGTCGGCGGCGGAGGCGGAGGCGCTGATCGAGCGGTTCCGGGCGCGTTCGGCGGATCCGCGGTACGGGGTGTGGGCGGTCGAGGTGCGGGAGACCGGGGTGGTGGCGGGGTCGGTGCTGCTGTCCCCGCTGCCGGACGGCGGCGGGGAGGTGGAGGTCGGCTGGCACTTCCACCCGGACTGCTGGGGCCGCGGCTATGCGACGGAGGCGGCGCGGGCTGCGGTGGCGAAGGGTTTCGCGGACGGGCTGGCCGAGATCCTGGCGGTGGTGCGGCCGGGGAACGAGCCGTCGCTGGCGCTCTGCCGCCGGCTGGGGATGGAGCCGCTGGGCCGCACCGACCGGTGGTACGGGACGGAGCTGGAGGCGTTCCGGCTGGCGCGGCCGGGCGGCTGAGGGCGGGGCCTCGGAGGCTGTGCCCCGGGCGGGGGCGGGGGCGGGCGGTGCGGCCGCCCTCCCCCGCCGGGCCGCGGGTCAGAACGGGAAGCGGCTGCGCCCGTGCTGGATGGAGATCCACTTGACGGTGGTGAAGGCGTCGACGGTGGCGTCGCCGTTGAGGCGGCCGACGCCGGAGTTCTTCTCACCGCCGAAGGGGACGATGGGCTCGTCGGCGATGGTGCCGTCGTTGATGTGGATCATGCCGGTCTCGATCCGCCGGGCGAGCCGGACGCCGCGCTCGATGTCGCCGGTGTGGACGGCGCCGCTGAGGCCGAACGGGGTGTCGTTGGCGATCTCCACGGCCTCGTCGTCGCCGTCGAACGGGACGACGACCACGACCGGGCCGAAGATCTCCCGGCGCAGGATCTCCGCGTCGTGCGGCACGCCGGCGAGTACCACGGGCTCCATCAGGGTGCCGGTGGTGGTGCCGCGCAGCAGTACCCGGGCGCCGTCGGCGACGGCCCGGTCGACCTGGGCGGTGATCGCGTCGGCCTGGGTGCTGTTGATCAGCGGGCCGATGTCGGTGGCCGGATCCTGCGGGTCGCCGACGGTCAGGGTGCGGATCTTGGCGACGAAGCGGGCGGTGAAGTCGTCGAGGACGGTGCGGTCGACCAGGACGCGGTTGGCGGCCATGCAGACCTGGCCCTGGTGGGCGAAGCGGCTGAAGACGGCGGCGTCGACGGCGTAGTCGAGGTCGGCGTCGTCGAGGACGATCAGGGCGCTGTTGCCGCCGAGTTCGAGGACGGTCCGCTTGAAGTGGCTCGCGGCGACGGTGGCGACGTGCCGGCCGACGCCGTCGGAGCCGGTGAAGGCGATGACCTTGGGGACGGGGTGCTCGATGAAGGCGTCGCCGATCTCGGCGATGTCGGTGAGCACGACGTTGAGCAGGCCGGCCGGCAGCCCGGCCTCCTCGAAGATCTTGGCGATCAGGGTGCCGCCGGTGATCGGGGCGTCCTGGTGGGGCTTGAGGACGACGGCGTTGCCCAGCGCGAGGGCCGGGGCGACGGCCTTCAGCGACAGGAACAGCGGGAAGTTGAACGGGCTGATGACGCCGACCACGCCGACCGGGAGCCGGTAGACGCGGTTCTCCTTGCCGTCGACCGGGGAGGGCAGGATGCGGCCCTCGGCGCGCAGCGCGAGCTGCATGCACTCGCGGAGCATGTCCTTGGCGAGGGAGAGCTCGAAGCCGGCCTTGAGCCGGGTGCCGCCGAGTTCGGCGATGATGGTGGCGGTGATCTCCTGCTCGCGGTCCTCGATGATCCGCAGGGCGCGTTCGAAGAGCAGCCGCCGGGCGTAGGGGTTGGTCCCGGCCCAGGAGCGCTGGGCCCGCTCGGCGGCGCGGTAGGCCTCGTCGACCTCGGCGGCGGTGGCGACGGTGATCGCGGCGAGCTTGTCCCCGGTGTACGGGTTGATGTCGACGATGTCCCACGAGCCGCTGCCGGGGCGCCACTGGCCGTCGATGTACTGCTGCGACAGTTCGGTGAAGTGCGACATCCGCTGCCTTTCGATGAGTGCCGTCCGAGCGAACGGATTTGACGAACACTCATCCTACTGACCGGCGATCAGTTGTCCCGGAGAACCAGGCGAAGAAGGTCCAGGGAGGCCTCCGGGGAGAGCGCCGCGGCCCGCAGCCGCTCCAGTGCCGCGGCGTACTCGGCGACCTCGGCCGGCCGGTCCAGGTAGAGCGCGCTGGTGAACTGCTCCAGGTAGACCACGTCGGGCAGGTCCGTGCCGGGGAAGCCCAGCAGGGTGAACGCGCCCGCCTCCGCACCGGGCCGCTCGCTGCCCAGCGGCACCACCCGGACCACCACGCCCGGCAGCGCGGCCTGCGCGATCAGGTGCTCCAGCTGGCCGTTCATCACCTCCGGGCCGCCGCAGGGCCGGCGCAGCACCGCCTCGTCGATCACCGCCTCCAGCTGCGGGGAGCGGCGGGCGGCGAGCACCTGGCGGCGGCGCATCCGGACGGCGACCCGCCGGTCGACCTCCTCCGGCGAGGCGGTGTGCCGGCCGAGCAGCACCACGGCGCGGGCGTACGCCTCGGTCTGGAGCAGCCCGGGGACGTACTGGACCTCGTAGCAGGAGATCTCGGAGGCCGCCTCCTCCAGGCCGAGGTAGGTCTGGAACCAGGACGGGACGACGTCCTCCTGGCCGTGCCACCAGGCTGCGGCGTTGGCCTCGGCGACCAGGGCGAGCAGGGCCGTCCGCTCCTCGCCGTGCTCCAGACCGTAGAGGGTGAGCAGGTCGGCGACGTCGCGCTCCTTGAAGCCGACCCGGCCGAGCTCCATCCGGCTGATCTTGGACTCGGAGGCGCGGATCGAGTAGCCGGCGTCCTCCCGGGAGACGCCGCTGGCCTCGCGGAGCCGGCGCAGCCGGGAGCCGAGCAGCAGCCGGTGCGCGGTGGCCCCACCGCCGGTGTGGAGCATGCTCATCGCGCCGACCTCCGTGGCCTGTACGGCAGTTGCCCGTCCGCGGCAGTCTGCCACCTGGGTCCGACAGCCGGAAGGGCTTCTCGGCCCGCTCCCAGCCGATTGCCAGGAATGCGTCCGGGCAGGCGACAGCGCCTGCCCCCAACTGGTCGGGGAGAGGACAGGCGCTGTCAACCGCATGATCCCGGCGGCTCTGGCGGGTCGCGGTGTGGTGCAGCCGGGGGGAGCCCGGCGGATCGGGGTGAGGGCGGGGCCCTCAGACCACCAGGGGGCGGTCGGTCGGGCGGATCGGCGCGGGCAGTGGGGTCTTGCCGCCCAGGTACTTGTCGACCGCCGCGGCGGCCGAGCGGCCCTCCGCGATCGCCCAGACGATCAGCGACTGGCCGCGGCCGGCGTCGCCGCAGACGTAGACGCCGTCCACGTTGGTGGCGAAGCGGTTGTCGCGGGCGACGTTGCCGCGGTCGTCGAGGGCGACGCCGAGCTGCTCGACGATGCCGTTGCGGACGTCGGTGCCGGTGAAGCCCATCGCCAGGGTGACCAGCTGCGCCGGGATGGCGCGCTCGCTGCCGGGCACCTGCTCGAACTTCCCGTTCTTGAACTCGACCTCGACGAGGTGGAGCTGCTGGACGTTGCCGTCCTCGTCGCCGCTGAAGTGGGTGGTGGAGACGGAGTAGATCCGCTCGCCGCCCTCCTCGTGCGCGGAGGTGACCTTGTAGGTCATCGGCATGGTCGGCCAGGGCTGGTGGCCGGGGCGGTCGTCGCCGGGCCGCGGCATGATCTCCAGCTGGGTGACCGAGGCCGCGCCCTGGCGGTGGGCCGTGCCGACGCAGTCCGCGCCGGTGTCGCCGCCGCCGATGACGACCACGTGCTTGCCCTTGGCGCTGATCGGCGAGTCGACGTAGTCGCCCTCCTGCACCTTGTTGGCCAGCGGCAGGTACTCCATGGCCTGGTGGATGCCGGCCAGCTCGCGGCCCGGGACGGGCAGGTCGCGGGCGGTGGTGGCGCCGGCCGCGATGACGACCGCGTCGAAGCGGTCGCGCAGCTGCTGGCCGCTGATGTCGACGCCGGCCTCGACGCCGGTGCGGAAGCGGGTGCCCTCCGCGCGCATCTGCTCGATGCGGCGGTTGATGTGGCGCTTCTCCATCTTGAACTCGGGGATGCCGTAGCGCAGCAGGCCGCCGATGCGGTCGGCGCGCTCGTACACGACCACGGTGTGGCCGGCCCGGGTGAGCTGCTGGGCGACGGCCAGGCCGGCCGGGCCGGAGCCGATGACGGCCACGGTCTTGCCGGACAGGCGCTCCGGGATCTGCGGGGTGACGCCGCCGCGGTCCCAGGCCTTGTCGATGATGGTGACCTCGACGTTCTTGATGGTCACCGCGTCCTGGTTGATGCCGAGGACGCACGCCGACTCGCAGGGCGCCGGGCAGAGGCGGCCGGTGAACTCCGGGAAGTTGTTGGTCGCGTGCAGGCGCTCGATGGCGCCCGTCCAGTCGTCCCGGTAGGCCAGGTCGTTCCACTCGGGGATGAGGTTCCCGAGCGGGCAGCCGTTGTGGCAGAACGGGATGCCGCAGTCCATGCAGCGGCCGGCCTGCTCGGTGATGATCGGCAGGAGGCTGCGCTCGACGTAGACCTCGTTCCAGTCCCGCAGACGGACGTCGACGGGACGGCGCTCGGCCAGCTGCTTCGGGGTGGTCAGGAAGCCCTTCGGGTCAGCCATGTGCCGCCTCCATCATCTTGCGAGTGGTCTCGGACTCGGAGAGTCCATCGCGCTCAGCGGCGTCCTTGGCGGCGAGCACAGCCTTGTAGTCGGTGGGCATGATCGTGGAGAAGCGGGAGACGCCGCTGCCCCAGTCGGCCAGGAGCTCGGCGGCGACGGTGGAGCCGGTCTCCTCGTAGTGCTGCTGCACGGTCTCGCGCAGCCACTCGCGGTCCGCGGCGTTGGGGGCCTCGATGCCCACCATGCCGGAGTTCACGTTCGCCGGACGCAGGTCCAGCACGTACGCGATACCGCCGGACATGCCCGCAGCCAGGTTACGCCCCGTCTCGCCGAGGATGACGACCCGGCCCCCGGTCATGTACTCCAGGCCGTGGTCGCCCACGCCCTCGACGACCAGGGTGGCACCGGAGTTGCGGACGGCGAAGCGCTCGCCGGCCTTGCCGCGCAGGTGGATACGGCCCGCGGTGGCGCCGTAGCCGATGGTGTTGCCGGCGATGACGTGGTTCTGCGCGTCGGCGCCGATCGCGGCCGCGTCGCGGGCCGGGCGGACGACCAGGACGCCGCCGGACAGGCCCTTGCCGACGTAGTCGTTGGCGTCGCCCTCCAGCCGCAGGGTGACGCCCCTGGGCACGAAGGCGCCGAACGACTGGCCGGCGGAGCCGGTGAAGGTCACGTCGATGGTGCCCTCGGGCAGGCCCTCGCCGCGGTACTTCTTGGTCACCCGGTGGCCGAGCATGGTGCCGACGGTGCGGTTGACGTTGCGGATCGGCAGCTGGATGCGGACGGCCTCGCCGCGCTCCAGGGCGTCCTCGGCCAGCTCGATGAGCTGGTTGTCGAGGGCCTTGTCGAGCGCGTGGTCCTGCACGGTGGTGTTGTGCAGGGCCGCGCCCTCGGGGAGCTCGGGCACGTGGAACAGCGGCGCGAGGTCGAGCCCGGCGGCCTTCCAGTGGTCGATCGCGGCGGCCGCGTCGATGTGCTCGGCGTGGCCGACGGCCTCCTCGATGGAGCGGAAGCCCAGCTCGGCGAGGATCTCGCGGACCTCCTCGGCGATGAACTCGAAGAAGTTCACCACGAACTCCGGCTTGCCGGAGAAGCGCTCGCGCAGCACCGGGTTCTGGGTGGCGACGCCGACCGGGCAGGTGTCCAGGTGGCAGACGCGCATCATGATGCAGCCGGAGACCACCAGCGGGGCGGTCGCGAAGCCGAACTCCTCGGCGCCCAGCAGGGCGGCGATGACGACGTCGCGGCCGGTCTTCAGCTGGCCGTCGGTCTGCACCACGATGCGGTCGCGCAGGCCGTTCAGCAGCAGGGTCTGCTGGGTCTCGGCGAGGCCGAGCTCCCAGGGGCCGCCCGCGTGCTTGAGCGAGGTGAGCGGCGAGGCGCCGGTGCCGCCGTCGTGGCCGGAGACCAGCACCACGTCGGCGTGCGCCTTGGAGACGCCGGCGGCGACGGTGCCGACACCGACCTCGGAGACCAGCTTCACGTGGATGCGGGCGTCCGGGTTGGCGTTCTTCAGGTCGTGGATCAGCTGCGCCAGATCCTCGATCGAGTAGATGTCGTGGTGCGGCGGCGGGGAGATCAGGCCGACACCCGGGGTGGAGTGCCGGGTCTTGGCGACCCACGGGTACACCTTGTGGCCGGGCAGCTGGCCGCCCTCGCCGGGCTTGGCGCCCTGCGCCATCTTGATCTGGATGTCGTCCGCGTTGACCAGGTACTCGCTGGTGACGCCGAACCGGCCGGAGGCGACCTGCTTGATCGCCGAGCGGCGCTCCGGGTCGTACAGGCGCTCCGGGTCCTCGCCGCCCTCACCGGTGTTGGACTTGCCGCCGAGGCGGTTCATCGCGATGGCCAGCGTCTCGTGCGCCTCCATCGAGATGGAGCCGTACGACATGGCGCCGGTGGAGAAGCGCTTGACGATCGCGGAGACCGGCTCGACCTCGTCGATGGAGATCGGGGCGCGGCCCTTGGCGTCCAGCTGGAACAGGCCGCGCAGCGTCATCAGCCGCGAGGACTGCTCGTTCACCCGGGAGGTGTACTGCTTGAAGATGTCGTACCGGCCGGTGCGGGTGGAGTGCTGCAGCCGGAAGACCGTGTCCGGGTCGAACAGGTGCGGCTCGCCCTCGCGGCGCCACTGGTACTCGCCGCCGATCTCCAGCGCGCGGTGCGCGGCCGGGATGCCGGAGGCCGGGTAGGCCTTGGCGTGGCGGGCGGCGGTCTCCTTGGCGATCTCGTCCAGGCCGATGCCGCCGAGCTTGGTGGTGGTGCCGGAGAAGTACCCGTCGACCAGGTCCTGGGAGAGGCCGATGGCCTCGAAGACCTGGGCGCCGCGGTAGGAGGCGACGGTGGAGATGCCCATCTTGGACATCACCTTGAGCACGCCCTTGCCGAGCGCCTTGATCAGGTTCTTGATGGCCTTCTCGGCCTCGACGCCCTGGATGAAGACGTTCTGCGCGACGAGGTCCTCGACGGACTCCATCGCCAGGTACGGGTTGACCGCGCCGGCGCCGTAGCCGACCAGCAGCGCGACGTGGTGCACCTCGCGGACGTCGCCGGCCTCGACGATCAGGGACACCTGGGTGCGCTGCTTGGTGCGGATCAGGTGGTGGTGGATCGCGGAGGTGAGCAGCAGCGACGGGATCGGCGCGTGCTCGGCGTCCGAGTGGCGGTCGGAGAGGACGACGATGCGGGCGCCGTCGGCGATCGCGGCGTCGGCCTCGGCGGCGATCTCCTTGAGGCGGGCGGCGAGGCCCGCGCCGCCGGTGGAGACCTTGTACAGGCCGGAGAGCGTGACCGCCTTCAGGCCGTTCTGGTCGCCGTCGGCGTTGATGTGGATGAGCTTGGCGAGCTCGTCGTTGTCGATCACCGGGAAGGTGATGCCGACCGAGCGGCAGTGCGACGGCTTGGCGTCGAGCAGGTTGCCCTCGGGGCCGAGGTTGCTCAGCAGCGAGGTGACGAGCTCCTCGCGGATGGCGTCCAGCGGCGGGTTGGTGACCTGCGCGAAGAGCTGCACGAAGTAGTCGAACAGCAGGCGCGGCTTCTCGGAGAGCGCGGCGATCGGCGAGTCGGTGCCCATCGAGCCGAGCGCCTCGGCGCCGGTCTTGGCCATCGGCGCCAGGATGACGCGCAGCTCCTCCTCGGTGTAGCCGAAGGTCTGCTGGCGGCGGGTCACCGAGGCGTGGGTGTGCGCGATGTGCTCGCGCTCGGGGAGCTTGGCGAGCTGGATCTGCCCGGCGGCGACCCACTCGGCGTAGGGGTGCTCGGCGGCGAGGGCGGACTTGATCTCCTCGTCCTCGACGATGCGGCCCTCGGCCGTGTCGACCAGGAACATCTTGCCGGGCTGGAGGCGGCCCTTCTTGGCCACCCGGTCCTGCTCGATGTCGAGCACGCCGACCTCGGAGGAGAGCACGACCAGGCCGTCCTCGGTGATCCAGTACCGGGCCGGGCGCAGGCCGTTGCGGTCCAGGACGGCGCCGACCTGGGTGCCGTCGGTGAAGGTGACGCAGGCCGGGCCGTCCCAGGGCTCCATCAGGTTGGAGTGGTACTGGTAGAACGCGCGGCGGGCCGGGTCCATGGTGGCGTGGTTCTCCCACGCCTCCGGGATCATCATCAGCACCGAGTGCGGCAGCGAGCGGCCGCCGAGGTGGAGCAGCTCCAGGACCTCGTCGAAGGAGGCCGAGTCGGAGTGGTCCGGGGTGCAGATCGGGAAGATCCGGCTGAGGTCGCCCGGGATGAGGTCGGTGGCGAGCTGGGACTCGCGGGCGGTCATCCAGTTCCGGTTGCCCTTGACCGTGTTGATCTCGCCGTTGTGCGCGACGAAGCGGTACGGGTGGGCGAGCGGCCAGCTCGGGAAGGTGTTGGTGGAGAACCGCGAGTGCACCAGGCCGATGGCGGAGGCGTAGAGCCGGTCCGACAGGTCGGGGAAGAAGGGCTCCAGCTGGCCGGTGGTCAGCATGCCCTTGTAGACGATGGTGCGGGCGGAGAGCGAGGGGAAGTACACCCCGGCCTCGCGCTCGGCGCGCTTGCGGACGACGAAGGCGACCCGGTCGAGGTCGATGCCGGTGCGGTCGCCGCCGGCCACGAAGACCTGGCGGAAGCGCGGCATGACGCTGCGGGCGGTGGCGCCGAGCAGGTCGGGGGCGACCGGGACGTCGCGCCAGCCGAGGACGGCCACGCCCTCCTCGGCCGCGATGGCCTCGATGCGGGCGACGGCGGCGGCGTCGGCGGCGTCCTCGTCGGGGAGGAAGGCGATGCCCACCGCGTACGAGCCGGCGGCCGGGAGCTCGAAGGAGACCTTGCTGCGCAGGAAGGCGTCCGGGATCTGGGTCAGGATGCCCGCGCCGTCACCGGAGTCCGGCTCGGCGCCGGTGGCGCCGCGGTGCTCCAGGTTGCGCAGGACGGTGAGCGCCTGGTCGACGACGGTGTGGTCGGCGATGCCGGTCAGCGTGGCGACGAAGCCGACGCCGCAGGCGTCGTGCTCGTTTCGCGGGTCGTACAGGCCCTGAGCAGCAGGTCGCGCATCCGGAACGAGCGCGTAGGGCCGGGCTGCGGCCTGCTCGGGCTCGTTGGCGGAGTGCATGGATGCAGACAGCATCGGCTCTCCCGTCGTCGTCTTGGCTTGGGGGTACCTCCCAGCCGAGGGCTGGGGGAGCAAGTGCAATAGGGACGACGTTGGCCCTCATGCGATTTCGTGCAGGTTACATAATGCCGGACATCCCGGGAAGTGGAACACGGCGTCCATATGGCGGACAGAACCCGCAGGTCAGCGACGGTTACCGATGGGTAGAACCGGCGCGGCGGAGCAGTCGTCGGTCCGCACGTTTCCACCAGTGTGCCCAACCACCCCGTGGGCGAAACAGTGCCGAAACGCTCCCGTGGTCGACCGCCGGTACGGGCGCCTGCGATTCCATCCCGACCGGCGGACCGGGGGAATGGAATCCGAGGATCCGGCTGCCCCGCAGCGAGCCTAGGACAGGCGGCCGGGCCGCACCCATGTGTGGAACGTCACGCATCGCGTGGCATATCCATACGGCCCGCTGTGGCATCGCACAGGCCCGTCGCGGGGCGGGCCCGCGCACCCGCGACGGGGAGTCGGGGCCGGTCAGCCCACCTGTCCGCCGATGAGCCGGCCCAGCAGGAAGGTCACACCGGCCGCGGCGCCGCCCAGCAGCAGCTGCCGCACACCGCTGAACCACCAGCTGCGCGCGGTCACCCGCGCCACCACCGCACCGCACAGGAACAGCCCCACCGCGGCGAGCACCAGCGCCGGCCAGAGCGCGGTCGCGCCGAGCAGGTACGGCAGCAGCGGCAGCAGCGCGCCGACCGCGAAGCAGGCGAACGAGGAGGAGGCGGCGACCAGCGGCGAGGGCAGGTCCTCCGGGTCCACCCCGAGCTCCTCCCGGGCGTGCACGGCCAGGGTCTGCTCGGGGTCGCGGGACAGCTGCCGGGCCACCTCGTGCGCGAGGTCCGGGTCGACGCCCTTGGCCACGTACAGCTGGGCGAGCTCGGCGAGCTCGCCGTGCGGGTTGCGGCTCAGTTCGAGGCGCTCGGCCTCCAGCTCGGCCTCCACCAGCTCGCGCTGCGAGGCGACCGAGGTGTACTCGCCCGCCGCCATCGAGCAGGCGCCGGCCGCGAGCCCGGCGAGGCCGGTGAGCACCACCGCGCCGTGGCTCACCTCGCCGCCGACCACACCGGTCATCAGGGCCAGGTTGGACACCAGGCCGTCCATCGCGCCGAACACCGCCGGCCGCAGCCAGCCGCCGTTGACGTCGCGGTGGTGCCCCTCGGCGGGGATGCGCGGCTTGGGTTCGCCGGCTATCGGTTCGGCGATCGCGGTGCTCATGCCATGGGCCCTTTCCCTGGACGTCCCCCCTGCGTGCCCGGATACGGCGGAGCGCCGTGGATCCTGGCCGCCCGCAGGGCTTTCACTCTGGTGAACGTAGCCCGTTGACCTGGGACTTTCCAGCAAAGTAAGGCTGGCCGAACACGATCGCGGGCGCCGGCCACGGTGGGTGGCGGGCGGCCGCGATGCGGGGAAAGCGCAGGTCAGGAGGGTTGCCCGGTGGGGGCGTCGGCCGATCCGGCGGTGCGCTCGGCGCTCCGGTGGCCGTCCGAGGGGCGGGACGGCTCGGTGTCGGCCTCGGAGTCGGCGCGGGCGGCAGGGTCGATGGAGTCCGGTGCCTCGCGGCCGGGGCGCTTCTTCCCGACGATCACCAGGTAGGCGACGGCGGCGGCGAACACCAGGATCGCCGTCCAGTCGTTGAGGCGCAGGCCGAGGATGTGGTGGGCCTCGTCGATGCGCAGGTACTCGATCCAGAACCGGCCGACCGTGTACGCGGCGACGTACAGGGCGAAGGCGCGGCCGTGGCCGAGGGTGAAGCGGCGATCGGCCCAGATGACCAGCAGGGCGACGCCGACGCACCAGAGCGACTCGTAGAGGAAGGTCGGGTGGAAGACGCCGTCGACCACCGTGCCGTCGGCCTCGACCTTGTGGATCTCCAGGCCCCAGGGCAGGGTGGTCGGCTTGCCGTAGAGCTCCTGGTTGAACCAGTTGCCCCAGCGGCCGAAGGCCTGGGCCAGCGCGATGCCGGGGGCGATCGCGTCCGCGTACGCGGGCAGCGGGACACCGCGGCGGCGGCAGCCGATCCAGGCGCCGACCGCGCCGAGCGCGATGGCCCCCCAGATGCCGAGACCGCCCTCCCAGATCTTGAAGGCGTTCCACGGGTTGCGGCCGTTGCCGAAGTACAGCTGGTGATCGGTGATCACGTGGTAGAGGCGGCCGCCCACCAGGCCGAACGGGACGGCCCACACGGCGATGTCGCCGACCGTGTGCTTGGCACCGCCCCGGGCGACCCAGCGCTTGCTGCCGAGCCAGACGGCGACGACGACGCCGATGATGATGCAGAACGCGTAGGCACGCAGCGGGATCGGTCCGAGGTGGAGGACGCCCCGCGACGGGCTCGGGAGGTATGCGAGATCCATGGCACCACCGACGCTACAGGGTCGGGGGCGCGGCATCGGCACCGGAGCGGGTCACATCTTCCGAACGGTCGCGGGGCCTGCGGGCCCGGGGGCCGGGCGGCGTGTCGCCCGGCCCCCGCGAACGGGGTCAGCCGGCGCTGCCCGAGGGCGCGGGGCTCTGGGCCGGTGCGCCGGTGGTGCCGAGCTTCTTGCCCTGGTTGGCCTGGTCCACCCAGGCGGTGAGGTTCTCCGGGGAGATCCCCTGGTCGCCCTTCTTCGGGTAGACCGACTCGCCGTTCAGCAGCACGGTCGGGGTGGACTTGAAGCCGGACTTGTCGAAGTCCTGCTGGACGGCGGAGACCCAGCCGCTGTACCGGTTGTCGTTGACGCAGCTCTCGAAGGCCGGCGTGCTGAGCCCGGGCACCTGCTTGGCGAGGTCGAGCAGGGTCTGCTTGTTGCCGAAGGCGTCCGAGGTCTCCTCGGGCTGGTTGCGGTAGAGCACGTCGTGGTAGGCGCGGAAGTGCCCGGCGGTCTGTGCGCAGCCGAGGGCGTTGACGCCGTACTTGGAGCCCTTGCCGCCGAGCGAGCGGTCGATGAACGACACCAGGTGGTAGTGGACGACGATCTTGCCCTGGTCCTCCAGGGTGTCGATGGTGTCCCGGAAGCTCTTCTCGAAGGCGCCGCAGGCGGGGCAGCGCGGGTCCTCGTACACGGTGAGGGTGGAGGGGGCGTCGGCGGCGCCGGAGGGGACGACGAGGTTCTTGTCGCCGATGGTGCCGGCCGGGGCGGCGGTGGGGGTGTCCGGCTTGGAGCGCTCGTTCTGCACCACGACGCCGGCCACCACCGCGGCCGCGATCACCGCGATCACCACACCCCCGACGACCAGCTGCTTCTTGCGCTTGGTGCGCGCCTCGTCGACGGCCCGTTGCTGGCGCAGGCGCTCGCGGGCGGTGCGCTTGCCTTCTCGGTTCTTCTCGCTCATGGGTGCTGTGTCCAAGGTGGGCCGGTCCGTTTGGTGGGGGCGGTGTCCGCGGGATGGTCAGGAGGCGAGCCAGGCGTCGACCGACAGCCGTGTCCGTGGGCGGGCGATCAGCCAGGCGGCGAGCAGCAGGAAGCCGGTGTCCCGCAGGATCTCCTGCAGGTACTCGGTCTTGGAGGCGTCGACGGCGCCGCCGCCGCCGAAGCAGCCGCAGTCGATCGAGATGCCGCGGGCCCAGGCCGAGGTGATGCCGGCGATGAAGGTGAGCAGCAGCACCGCGGAGACCGCGGCGACGAGCCGGGTGCCGAGGCCGATCAGCAGGAGCAGGGCGAGGGCGAGCTCCAGGAACGGCAGGCCGTACCCGATCGGTTTGACCAGCGATTCGGGGAGGATCTCGTAGGCCCGGACGGCCTGGGCGGCCTCGGCCGGGTCGGCGACCTTGGCCAGGCCCGCCCAGCCCCAGACCAGGGCCAGGCCGAGCCGGGCGGCCAGGCCGATCCACTCGGCCGCCGGGCCGTGGGGGGGGGGGCGGGCGCGCCCCCGCCCGGCGGGGGTGGGCGGCGGGTGGGGGGGGGCCGCGGCTAGCCACCGGGGTGCAAGGCAGGGG